>NZ_JAVRCE010000002.1:209139-266566 GCF_034530915.1 Nostoc sp. DedQUE09 | reverse complement strand
CTTTTATCTCCGTCAACGAGTATTTGAACTGGATGAATCCACCTTTTATCTCCGTCAACGAGTATTTGAACTGGATGAATCCACCTTTTATCTCCGTTAATGATCTGACTTTTTACATCATCTGAAAAAACCAGCAAAAGACCTAACCCCCTACCCCCTTCCCTACAAGGGAAGAAAATTCAAAGCCTCTCCCCTAGAAGGGGAGAGGTTTGGAGAGAGGTCAAAATATTCATTTTTTCATCGCGTACATTTAGCTTTTTAATCCCCAAATACCAAATACCATGCAAAACCGCAACTCAACAGCTACAACCACACTAGAAAAATCATTCGCCACTGCAACCACCAGCCGCAGACCTTTCCTAGAAATTAAAGACGTTACCAAAGTCTATCCCACAAAGAAAGGCCCCTTCACCGTACTCGATGGCGTTAACCTCAACGTCGAACAGGGCGAGTTTATTTGCGTCATCGGTCACTCTGGCTGTGGTAAATCGACACTGTTAAATATGGTATCCGGTTTTAACTTTCCCACCTCTGGGGAAGTGTTGCTGGAAGGAGAACCAATCACCAAGCCAGGCCCAGATAGAATGGTTGTTTTCCAAAACTATGCCTTGCTACCTTGGCGAACTGCTTTTGAAAACATCTACTTAGCTGTCAACGCCGTTTATCCCAACAAACCACAAGCCGAAAAAAGAGCGATCGTGCGCGATCATTTAGCAATGGTAGGGCTGGCTGATGCAATGGAAAAGAAACCAATGCAAATGTCCGGTGGTATGAGACAACGGGTTTCCATCGCCCGTGCTTTGGCAATTCGTCCGAAAGTCTTAATTTTAGATGAACCATTTGGGGCGCTGGATGCCATCACCAAAGAAGAATTACAAGAAGAATTGCTGAAAATTTGGGGCGATAACCGTTGTACAGTGCTGATGATTACCCACGACATCGACGAGGCACTATTTTTAGCAGATAAATTGGTAATGATGACCAATGGCCCCCATGCAAAGATTGGTGAAGTTATGGAAATTCCCTTTTCTCGTCCGCGCGATCGCGCCCGCATCATGGAAGATCCACAATACTACCAACTGCGTAACTATGCCCTAGATTTCCTGTTTAACCGCTTTGCCCATGATGATGTAGGTTAAGCTAACTTTCATTGATTTTTTCCGGAATAATTCTTCCTCCCGTCACCATCCCGCATTGTGGCGGGAGGAACGTTTTGGGCTTCCAGCTAATTTTTCTGATGTAGACAAGATACTCTGGTTTTAGAGAGCGATCGCAGTTCCACACTTTAGGCATTTGAAAAGTAGACCAAAAGGAAGCTCAAACTAACTGCGTCCACAAGTTATAAAGTATGTGTAGAGCAAACAGCAAGTATGTTGAGAAAGAATCTGTATGGCAAGCTACCCAGAAACCCTAACTAATAACGAATCCGTTAATGATTTAATCGCCGAGACGGCAAGCATTAACCATGTTGAGGTAATTGAAAATGTCATCGACTCTTTAGAACAAGATGATAGCGCGATGGTTAGCCACACTCCAGAGGGTGGTTATCTCTGGAAATTTAAGTATGGAAGCGTGGAAGTATTTGTCCAACTCAACGGGACAAACGATGAAGACACAATAACAGTTTGGTCTGCGGTGCTAAATTTACCTGCGAAAAATGAACCTAAGTTGATGCGTTATCTTTTGGAGTTAAACTGCTCTAGTACTTTTGAAGCACGTTTCGGCATCATTGAAAACCGGGTGGTTGTAATATCGACACGCACCTTAGCAGAGTTATCTCCTGGCGAAGTGTCTCGGCTAATCACCGTTGTGGCAACGATCGCTGATAATAACGATGAAGCCTTACAAACTGAATTTGGTGCAACTTAAGGAATTTTAGATTTTAGATTGGGCTATTGCTACATCCGATGTATAGCACATCCGGTTTGGGCGAATCTGCAAAGACTTTTTTCTGTGTACCAATTAAAAAACGCCTGGGAGTGTTGCCGTGTTTCCACCCCAGGCGTTTTTTATTTTTAACTTGCTCCTCACACAAATAAATAGTATCACTGCTTCAATCAAAAGGCGAGTCTAGTAAGTGACACTTTTAAAACTGCACCGTCAATTGAGTTTAAATTTATACTCCCTTGACTTGATCCTATCTGCGTTTTGGGTGCGATCGCTCCAGAAAGACGGTTTGATTGGCAGACTTGATAGCATCTAGTATATGTGTTGGGCTGTTGATTTCATTACACAGCCACTTTATTTATCCTCACAAGCCCTCAAAAGATGAGTTAGAGAGCATCTAGTACGCCACAGCGTAAATAGAGCAACCATTTAAAATCCCTAAAAAGCTTATTCGATAATACTTTTGACTTTTGACTACCGCCTTGCGGTACTAGCCTTTACAAGCCGTAACGTAACTAATTAAATAATTATTAAAGATATATACATCCTTCAATTAATGCCTGAAACTCTTTAGTAATCAATCAAACTATTAAATAAATATTAGCACTCAATGCTTGTCAGTGCTAATTTATAGCTGAGGTTTAATGCCTATGATATAGACCAAAACTGCACTTTTTACAGATGCTTTAGTGCCTTTGCAGATATTATTTTAGAAATAGAAAAAACTAAATATTTGCTGTAAGTAATATAAAGTTGGGAGTAATGGCATGAAATACACTTTTGATATTGTAGGAATATCTCCACTTTTACAGTTTTTTAATCAGCAACAGCAAAATGGGCAAAAACCGCCCCACCAAGGTGTGGAATACTTGGGAATGCATACATGTACGTTAGATACGTTTTTAGAATCGGTGGAATCAGTTCCAGCAAAGTGGGATTGGAATCTGGATCAAGTAGTAGATACCGTGATTAACTTTTGGTTGAATAACTCAGACAGTATTCGTTATTGGAAAGTACGTTTAAATGATGCTGGTAAGGATAATTTACTAGTCACAAGGTTGGCAGATATAAACGCCTTACAAGCTGAATTTGAATCTTTATTAGATAAGAACTGGTAAAGAAAAAGGTAAGAATTCAGCACCCAGGAGTCAGGAGTCAGAATTTATCAGGAATCTAGAATGATTAGTATATTTATTTATCAAATGCTCTGCTGATTCTTTAACTATTCTAAATCCTGATTTATGACTTCTGAATTATTACTAAAAAATAGTTCAGGAGGTGAGTAATTCCTACTCCACCTCCACTCAAAATCAATAATTTACTCTAAAACTCTAGTCAAAAGCTCAAGGAAAATTCAATTTTGAATATTTAAATAATCTATGAAAACTTAATTTAATTATTCTCAACTAACTATAAAAAATGTTAATGCCCGCAATCTAGGTTTACCAATCAGACTAGAGAAAAATTAAGAGCGTCTACGTACTGATTATTTCTACGTACATTACTATTTATTTTCTCTTCAGGTTTTAATAGTCTGTTTTCAGACATTAATGTTTCTTTTACCACTGATGCGGACTTTACTTATGTCTATGCATACAAATCATGCAAACCCAATAATTGCTAAACTTTCTGCTTGAACATTGTTGTGTCCTGGAAACAATTGCAAGTTAAGGTTTTGAGGTTCATTGCCACCTGAAAATTTCAACTTAGTTGGTCTTAAATATAGCGCTCAGTGTTGACAATTTATTAATAATCGAATAACAAGGTGGCAGCAGCATTAAAAAAAGCGTTAGTGCATTCCTACTTAGAAACTAATTAACGCCCTTCATTAAACTTCATACGGTTAACATAATTATGCCAGAAAATACGGATAACAAAACTTCTCAATCAGACAATCAGACTATTGCGTATAAAGAACGCCTTAATTCTTGGGCAATCGCTCGTCAACTTCCTAATACGCAACGGGAGATTGTTGCTCGCTTCCGCAGCCGTTCTGATGCCGATGGCTATATGCGACACCTTCCTCAAGAAATACCAGATGCTTCCTACATGGTAGTTTTTGATTGTCAACGTCAAGAAGCTGCAATTTAAAGTACAAGCATAGGCATTAGCTCTTGTTTTTAATCCAATACGCTTGGGTTAAGGGTTATTGGTCTTTCAAGACGCGATAAATCGCGTCTCTACAATCTGGGTTTTGTTGCTCATTCTGGACTGTATTGGTTTTTAATTTCCATTACCTTTTCTTGCGATCGCAGGCGTAGTCTACTTAAAGTTTGCGCGAATCACTATATTTAATTTGCTTTCCAGCCAGAGGCTTAGATCCCCGACTTCCTTCAAGAAGTCGGGGATCTTTTTGTTTGTAGTACCTTCTATCATCTCAATTAATCAGACAAGTTATAGCTGAGTGCTGAGTGCTGAGTAAAAATCCAGTTTTTTCAAGACTTTGAGCAATCAACACTGTCCTAATCTGTGTGACTACGGCTATACTTTGAGCAACTTGTTAAAGGTAAGCAAACTTCCGCCACAGTCTACTAATACAGATGCAGTTCTCATACTAATTCTCGGTGAAGCTGCACATATTTTGATCCCTCCCAACCTACGTCGCAGGCGGTGGGTTCTTTCTATGCATCTTCATAAAGAGTTGGTATCAAAAGAAGTGTAGTTATAATCAGAAATGATTAAATTTTTCTGGTAATACATAAACATATTAATATATTTACTAAAAATAAATTCCGTAATTGCCCTCTTGCTACTGAGATTTTAGATTACTTAAAAGTAAAAGTTAGTGCAATAAGCCTTGAAGCTACTAGAGAGTTAATAAGTGGTAAAACAGCACCGATATAACTGGTTCAAAGCTGTGATATTTTTCCGTCAACGAGAATTACTCGCCCTGTTGCTAGGGATTTTCTTCTCAATCTCTGTATTCCTACTCTGGCAGAGACTTTTAACCCGAAATCCGGGGTTATTAACACAACTAGAATTGATAGCAGGGTTATTAGTTGTTGTCACGCTGACATTATCAATCTATTTTGCCTTGGCAATGAATGCAAGAAATCAACAAATAACAGCAATCAATCAGGAGTTAACTCACAGGATTTTTGAACAGAAACAGATAGAAATTGCCCTGCTCGCCAGTGAAAATCGTTTGCGACAGCTACTGGAAACTGTCAAAGTCATCCCTTGGGAATTGGACTTGAAAACTTGGCGATTTATTTACGTCGGGCCGCAAGCGGTAGATTTGCTAAATTATCCGCTCGCAGAGTGGTACGAGGAAAATTTTTGGGTTAATCATCTGCATCCAGATGACAAGGAAAATTCGGTTCGTTTTTGTCAAGAAGCAACTGCTAGGTGCGAGAATCACGAATTTGAATACCGGATGTTAGCTGCTGATGGGCGAGTTATTTGGCTGCGAGACATTGTTAGTGTCATTGAGGAAGCCGGAACTGCGATCGGGCTGAGGGGGTTTATGTTTGACATCACTGATTTGAAGCTGGTTGAAGAAACCTTGAGACTGAGGGAAAGGGCACTTGCCGCTACCAGTAATGGAATTATTATTGCCGATGCCAAACTCGCTTACAATCCCATTATTTACGTCAACCCTGCCTTTGAGCAAATAACAGGCTACAGTGCTACTGATGTAATTGGGCAAAACTGTCGATTTTTGCAACGCACAGATACCCAGCAACCAGCACTGAATGAATTGCGTTCATCTATTCAAAGTGGAAGAAGTTGCAAAGTTGTTCTCCGCAACTATCGCAAAGATGGTACTTTGTTTTGGAATGAATTGAGTATTTCTCCTATTCATGATGACAATGGTAAGTTAAGCCACTTCATTGGTATTCAGAGAGATATTAGCAATGTCTACAACGAGCTTTGCTTACGCAAGCAAGCCGAAGCCAATCTGCGTCGGCAAGCCCTCACCTTTGAAAATATGCATGATGGCGTAATTATCACAGATTTAACCGGAAATATTATTGACTGGAATCCTGCTGCCGAAGGTATGTTTGGCTATAGCAAAGCCGAGATTTTGGCTAAACATCCCAGTATTTTGCATCAGCCGGAAGTAGCCGCAACATTAAGCGCTAACATTTTGTCAACAGTCAATCAGCAAGGACGCTGGTCAGGGGAAATACACTTTATTCGCAAAGATGGCAGTGAGGGAATTTGCGAAACAACCGTAGTTGCTCTACAGGATGAACAGGGGGAAACTGTTGCGACTGTCGGCATTAATCACGACATTACCGAAAATAAACGAGCTAAAGAGGCACTGCAACGGCAATTGCATCGCACCCTACTACTTGAACAAATTACTCAGGAAATTCGTCAAAGTCTTGACACCAGCAAAATCTTTAAGACGGCTGCTACCCAAATTGGACAAGCATTTGGAGCCGATCGCTGCCTGATTCACTCTTACATTAGTAACCCCACACCACAAATTCCCCTAGTAGCACAATATAATACACTCCCTGGTTACTGCTCTGTATTGAAATTGGAAGTTCCCATGACTAACAATCCTCATGCCGAGCAGATGATGGCCCAAGAAAGTGCGATCGCTTCTCCAAATGTCTACGTTGAGCCTTTACTGCAAATGGTTCAGCCTATCTGCCGAGAAATTGGGCTGAAGTCTATGCTGTCAATCCGCACTTCCTATCAAGGAGAACCCAATGGAGCGATCGGCTTACATCAGTGCAGCTATTTTCGCCAATGGACACAAGATGAAATCGAATTACTAGAAGCTGTGGCGGCTCAACTAGGTATTGCTCTAGCACAAGCTCATTTACTAGAACAAGAAACGCGCCAACGTGAAGAACTTACCTTGAAAAACTTTGCTTTGGAGCAGGCAAAACGTCAAGCAGAAGCCGCAAATCGGGCAAAAAGTGAGTTTTTGGCGATGATGAGCCATGAAATTCGGACTCCAATGAATGCTGTTATTGCCATGACAGGTTTACTGTTGGATACCGATCTCACACCTCAACAGCAAGACTTTGTGGAAATAGTTCACAGTAGCGGAGATACTTTACTCACCATTATCAACGATATTCTAGATTTCTCCAAAATTGAGTCGGGCAAACTGGAATTAGAAGAACAGCCTTTTGATTTGAGAGTTTGTGTGGAGGAGGCTATTTCCTTTTTAGCGCCGAAAGCTGCCCAAAAGGATATCGAACTAGTTTATCTGATCAAGCCCCAAGTTCCTATTCAGATCGTCGGTGATTTGACTCGTCTGCGGCAAGTCTTGATAAATTTGCTCAACAATGCTATCAAGTTTACGGAAACCGGAGAAGTATTACTCTCTGTTGAACTGGGGATTGGAGATCGGGAACTGGGCATAAGATGCAGAGGGACAGAGGGGCAGAGGGGAAAAACTTACTGCAACTTTTCCTCTGCTCCCCTGCTCCCCTGCTCCCCTGCTCCCCTGCTCCCTTGCTCCCCTGCTCCCCTGCTCCCCTGCTCCCCAGTCCCCAATCCCCAGTCCGCGATACCTGTTGAAAAAGAGCAACTTCTCTACGAAATTCAATTTGCGATCAAAGATACAGGTATTGGCATCGCACCAGAGAAAATAGAGCGATTATTTCAACCCTTCACTCAGGCTGATGTCTCCATGACTCGACGATATGGTGGCACAGGGCTGGGATTGGCGATTAGTAAGCGGCTCAGTAAGATGATGGGCGGCACTCTTTGGGTGGAAAGCCAGGGGTTTGTTGGTGGCAATCCTAGCCCTAGATGGGATAAAGGAAAATTATTATCATCTCCTGACTCTTCACCAGGTTCAACATTTTACTTCACCATTATTACCAAAGTTGCTGCTCAATCAGAACAAGCTGAATTAAGCATTTCGCCGCTGCTTGCATCCAAGCGACTATTGATTGTGGATGATAATCTAACCAATCGCCAAATTCTTAGCTTGCAAGCTGAGTCTTGGCAGATGGAAACTTATGCTGCCAAATCTGGAAAAGAAGCTTTAGTTAAACTCGCTCAGGGAACACAGTTCGATATTGCTATTTTAGATATGCAGATGCCAGAAATGGATGGCATAACCCTAGCTCGTCAAATCCGCAAGCAATCTGGTTGTCAAAATCTGCCTTTAGTGATTATGACTTCTTTAGCGAAAATAGAAACTCCTTCTGACTTTAATGATGTCAAGTTTGCTGCTTCTTTGAATAAACCCATCAAACACTCTCAACTCTACGATGTTATTACTCGTGTTTTGGGAAATCAGCCGAGGATCGGCAGTATTTCTCATTTTCCCTTGGTAAATCGGCATTTGGGCCATCGACTGCCACTGCGAATTCTTCTGGCAGAGGATACGGTTGTTAATCAGAAAGTTGCTCTATTAATGCTACAGAAAATAGGTTATGGCGCAGATGTCGTCAGCAATGGGCTAGAAGCGATCGCAGCTCTGCAAAAACAGCGATTTGACGTAGTGTTGATGGATGTTCACATGCCCAAAATGGATGGTTTAGAAGCAACTCGGAGAATTTGTCAAGAATGGGGGGTGGGTTTTCGTCCCCATATCATCGCCATAACTGCCAATGCCATGCAGGGCGATCGCCAACTTTGTCTTGCCGCTGGTATGGATGACTACATTAGCAAACCCATTCAGCTGGAAGAGTTAGCTCAGGCACTTAGCAAATGTGCACCCCAAAGAAATTTTGAATTCACTTCCATCGAACAACCAGGGGAAGTCATGCGCCTAGAATTGCAACCTTTGTCAAATATCTTACAGTCAGGACAAAACCAGACATTAAAAAGTACCAAAATTGATGCCAAAATCCTCGAATCCTTGCAGCTTATGCTCAGAGGAGATCGTGTGGCATTTGCTGAACTCATAGAGTGTTATCTTACAGAGACAGATAGACTAGTGCAACAGATCAGCACAGCGATCGCAACTCAGGATATCCAGACTATATGGAAGACAGCACACAAACTCAAATCCAGCAGTGCTTCTATTGGAGCGATCGCCTTAGCACAGCTTTGCAAGGTGTTAGAAGCACAGGCACGCAGCAGTAACTTAGAAAACAATTTAGAATTACTTTTACTACTGGATCAGGAATATGAACAAGTTAAAACTGCTTTAGAAAAAGAACTTACGAAGGAAGCACCATGAAAGCCACTGCTGAAGAAAGCCAATCTTTAGTTTTAATTGTTGATGATGAACCTTTTATTCGCCTGATACTGCGGCATTTCTTAGAACGGGAAGGCTATCAAATAGCGGAAGCTCAAAATGGCATAGAAGCAATAAAAGTTTTTAACCAACTGCACCCTCATATAGTACTCCTTGATGCCATAATGCCGGATATGGATGGATTCGAGTGTTGCACTCAGTTGGAGCTTCTGGATTGTAATAAGCACACTCCGATTTTAATGATTACAGGACTTGAAGATCAAGAGTCAGTTGACCGTGCATTTGCAGTGGGAGCAATGGATTTTGTGACCAAACCGATTCATTGGCCAGTTTTGCGACAACGGGTAAAACGCTTGATTCAGCAATCTCAGTTACAGCAAAAACTGGAAACCTTAAATCTGGAATTGCAGCGATTAGTAACTATCGATGGATTAACTCAAGTAGCCAATCGCCGACGGTTTGAAGAGTATTTTTACCAAGAGTGGCAGCGTTTAAAACGCGAGCAACGTCCGCTTTCCCTGATTCTTTGCGATGTTGATTTTTTCAAATTATATAATGATACCTATGGTCATCGGGTAGGCGATCGCTGTCTTCAAAAAATTGCTCAAGCCATCAAAGATATTATTAAACGTCCTGGAGATTTAGTTGCCCGTTATGGTGGGGAAGAATTTGCTGTGATTTTACCGAACACAAACACTAAGGGGGCGATTCATGTTGCTGACCAAATTTGTCATGCTGTCCGAGCACTAGCAATTCCCCATCAAAATTCCCAAGTTAGTTCTCATGTAACTATTAGTGTTGGGTTTACAACAGAAATTCCTCAGCCAGATTCCGACTTAGAAGAAATGATTGCCGCAGCGGATCGAGCGTTGTATCAAGCAAAGGCAGCAGGACGCGATCGCTTTGTGCAAAATATTTTACTACCCGAAAGTACAAATTTCCGCTAGTACCGCGCCGCCAGGCGGAGGTCAAAAGTCAAAAGTCAAAAGTCAAAATGAATTCAGCGTCAGCGTTTTATTGATTTAGAATAGGTGCTTTATTTCCGCTCAACGCCTTACTTTATAGGACTCATAAGGGAAAGCCGGAGATATTAATATTAATTATGGTTCTACAATACTTGATAACCAAGGATTTATTGCAGCAGTAACCAACTCTGGTGATAGGGGAAATATAAATTTAACTGCTAGCGATCGCTTACTATTGCGTAACGGTAGCGGAATTTCAACCACCGTAGGTACAGCCCAATCAGGTGGCAATTTTAAAGCTATGGTATTAATTTATTGACATGGCTAACAGCTGCAAGGTTATACCAATTCAAAAAATGCTTACGACAAATAACCCCGCTCGGACTGACCTTTTTTATTCTCTGGCGAGAGTTATTAAAAAGTATTGGTACTGAGTTTAATTCATCAAGATTCGTTGCAGTGAGCAGGCTTAGTCTATCGCTGACTTACGAGTTGATCTATGTTGAAGTTGTAAGAAAACTAAATTAAATAAAAAATTTTCTTGGGAGAAATCTGATGAATTTCAACTTGAAAAAAAGTGCTGCGCTCACAGTCTGTCTGAGTACACTGTGTTGGGCTAGTGCTGCCCGTGCAGATGGTTGGCCAGTGAGCGTGGCAGGAACTTGGTCTGTATCAGCAAATCAGTCTCAGGGTACATTGGTAATCAATCAGCCGAGCAGCACTCTAAATTGCCGACCCATCAGCGGTACTATCTTTACAACAGATACAATTCAAGGTTTCTATTGTCCTTTTAGTGGCAACATTGGGTTTTCACGTATCAGTAACGGCACGACAATTCAATACTATGAAGGAAACCTTTCACAAAATGCAACAGTATTGAGAATAGGCGGGTCATTTTCGTCTATTTTAGGCAGTTTTGGAAATTACAACTTCTCAGCTGTTAAATAATAGACATCTCTAAAAATTAGATATCAGCCCAAGCTGTACAAGGGCTGCAAATTATTTTACCAGATATCTAATAGGTTCGCCTATTAGATATCTGGTAAAAAGTCAAAGGATAAAAATAAAAAGCAAAAAGATAATCCCCAGAAATAAATTTAGGGGATTTAATCAGGATGCTTTGTTTTTTGCACTGCATGTGTTGAAACAAATCTTTTTCAATATTTCATAAATAAATTTAGTTGCTCTCAAACCCTTCTTTTTCTTTTAACTTCTAACTTTTGCCTTGTTGGGTGAGACTAAATTCATAACTCTTAATCAGCAACGCCTAAAAATCTACCCCTCTTTTAAGTTCTACACCTTGATTAGCATAATGTTTGTGACAATAAACCTCTGAGTGGACACTGGCCAAGTCAAAATACGCGGGTGGATTTTGGCAACGACCAGTGATAATAATTTCGGTGTCGCGGGGTTTGCGGAGTAAAGCTTGGACAATGGGTTCAACGGGGAGTAGTTCTAAGTCAACGGTGGGATTGAGTTCATCGAGAATAATAGTTTTATACAATCCAGAGGCGATCGCAACTTTTGCAATTTCCCAACCTCGTTCGGCTTCTACATAATCTAATTCCTGTCGGGAATTTCGCCAGACAATCGCATCTCCACCGCAACGCTGATGATCCACCACTTCTGGATATGACCCCTGCAAAGCAGCGATCGCGGCGTCTTCTGTGTAGCCGCTACCACCTTTAAGCCACTGCATAATCAATACACGGGTAGACCCTGGATGATTAATTCCTCTACCAATGGCCTGCAAAGCTTTGCCCAAAGCACTAGTAGACTTACCTTTACCGGCACCAGTATAAATCTCAATCCCTTCCAGGAAGAGGGCTTTGGCTGTTGGGTGGTGATGAGGTTTCATTTCTGAGTGCAAATCTGCAATATCGAGCAACTTTTGGGGTGCGGCGCGTCCGGTAGCGATGATTTCCAACTCTTGGGGTTTGGATTTTAATGTCTTTACCACTTCATCCACTGGTAGCAAACCCAAATCCAGAACTGGGTTAATTTCATCTAAAACAACAACTGAATATAAACCACTAGCGATCGCACCTTTGGCCACATCCCAACCCCGCATTGCTTCGTCTCGGTCAAAGGTGGTAATTTCCTCCGGGCCAAAAAATTCGGCTCTCCCGGTGCGAACCTGGTCAATTAAATGGGGAAACCCGCGTTGTAAAGCTGCGATCGCGCCATCTTCGTCATAATCACGTTCTGGCCCTTTTAAAAATCGCAGCAGTAAAACACGATTAGAATTGCTAGGCGTATTTATTCCCAAGCCAATGGAGCGCAAAACCACCCCCAAAGCCGCTTGAGATTTACCTTTACCCAGACCATCGTAGACGTGAATTTGACCAATAAGCCGTTCTTGACGCACTTGCGCCGTCCGAATCCCAATACCGTTCCTTGTCATCTCTCGAAAAGCTATAACTATGGCAATCTTTAATCTTACCTAACCTCTTGTACTCTCAGATAGAGAAACTCCCCCTCTAACACGTCTGTACAAGGGTCAGTTCGATCTATTAACAATATCAATAGACCGGAAAGCAAAAGTTACTTTTGCTTTCCGGTTGGGGAAAGGTTAAAGGTTAAAGGGGAAGGAATAATTCCATATCTTTACCCTTTACCCTTTACCCCTTCCCCTTTCCCCCACTTCTGGAAGAAGTCTAATAGAGGAATACTGGCACACTCGCATAGTAAAGGACAAGAACAATGGGATAATTTCCCCCATCACCCTTACTATCCCAGTTATACTCACTACAGTTAACCCTTACCCGTAACCATTTATGCCTGACAATTGGATGCTTCCCAGGATTTTTCCCATTGGTGGATTTCTGTTTGACTTTTTATTTGTACTGATTGCCATCCCCATCGAAGCTTATGTTTTGCATTCTCGACTAAAATTTGACAAAAAAACCAGTACTTTTTATGCAATTTCTATCAATCTGTTTTCCAGTGTAATTGGTTGGTTCATATTTTTTGTCTCAGAACCAATGTTGCCAATACAGGTGAAATCAGAATTAATTAATTATATGTTTTTTAATAATTTTAAATCGCCGAACACACAACCTTTAATTATTTTAACTGCTTGTATAATTTTTTTTACTACCTTTTTGATGAAATTTTTCATTTTAAAGGCTTTACTAGTCTCATTAAATGAATCATTTGCTAAAAGAGAAGAGGAACCTAAAACATCTCAGCGCTTGCAACGGCGTCGTTTTACCACCCTTAATTTCCAAAATACTAATTTAGTTACAACTATACTAATAGCAAATTCTCTAAGCTATACTGCAATAACTATTATTTTATTATTTCGTTCAAAATAGCAAGAAAGTACTTGTTGAATTTAGAGGAAAAATATTGAGCAATCGGGTGTACGGAGGAATATGAATACGCTACTAAAAGATGTATTTGGGGTTTTTAAATTTGCTGAAGGGCTATATGCAGGAATTAGAAAAATATTAGTTCCACCCAAAGCTTATTCTTGGCAGACATTTATTTATTTGAGTATTTTTTCTTGGGTACTTTCATATTGTGCCACAGGTTATATCAAAGATGTAATTGCCTTTTTCGGTTGGTTATTTTTAATTGCCGGCACAGCTTGGTATACAACTGAAGATCCTTTGAGGGTTCCTGGTACTTTTATGCCAGTCGGGGCAGTAATCACTGGATTCTTAGTGAGTGTTTTTGCGTTTGGAGATCAACAAGATGTAATTACACCAAGAACAATCGTTTTTTGGCCGACAATTTCAGCACTAATTACAGCAATACCAGAGTTTATTGAAGGAAATGACACCGATGCAAAAGCTCGTATTCCTAAGCCAGAAGATCGCCAAAGAATCATAATTTTAGTTGCTAGTAGTATGCTTCTAAGTTGCTGGATTCAGTTTCACTTTGTGACAGATAATTGGTTACGGCAATATCCCAGTTTGCAAGCAGATACTTTTAAACATAGTACCTTTATTGTCAGAACAGAACAGGCAGTAAAAGTTCCCCGAAACGGCGTTGTAATTCTCCAGAAACTTCAACCAATAGTAGTAGATCAAATAGCTGAAAGACCTTGGTCAGAAGTAGAGAAATGGTTGCTAGATGCAAAAGAGCGGGTAGGAAATCTGGGTAGGGGAATCATTAAAAAGAACTTGAGTAAATATGAAGAGAAGGAATTATGGCGCGTTGAACCGCGTGTAGCTAATACTAAATCTGGATATATATTAGATTTATTAAGTATTTGGATAGGCCCAAGTTCTAACCCACGGGGCTATTACTTAAAAAAATCTTGTCGCATTGAACCAGTTGCAGCACCTACTAATTCAGAGAATAAGATTACAGTTGCAGAAATTGAATGCGATCGCGCCAGTAAATTAATTCCTGGTTCACCGCCTCCACAGCAGTGAGGAGTGGGGCAGAGGGGCAGCACTTCGGCTACGCTCAGTGACCGAGAGGCGGAGGGGCAGAGGGGCAGGGGAGCAGGGGGGCAGGGGAGCAGGGGGGCAGAGGGGCAGGGGGGAATTATTGAACAGCTCTCTTCTTTGCTGTCTCCTTCCAATGACAAATGACAAATGACAAATGACAAATGACTATTAACAGAATTTTTGTATTAGCAAAGAATGTGTTTCAGGAAGTGGTACGCGATCGCATCCTCTATATTATTGGTTTTTATGCGCTAGTACTTGCCACTGCCTTCCGCGTCCTTCCTGAATTTGCAGCTACGGCTGAAGATAAAATGTTTTTAGACTTTGGGATGGCAGCGATGAATGCCATCGGGTTAATTATTACGATATTTATTGGTACGGGACTAATTAATAAAGAAATTGAAAAACGCACTATTTTAGTATTAATTGCTAAACCTGTTAGTCGCAGCGAAATTATCATCGGCAAATACTTAGGTTTATCCGCAGTCCTAGCTGTGCTTGTGGCCACAATGACAGTAATTTATCTGCTATTTCTGCAAATTGGTAGTATTCCTCATCCTACGGCAAGCATTCTAATTGCTGCAATTTTCTTATTTTTGCAGTTGTCATTAATTACTGCCGTGGCTATTACCTTTGGTGTTTTTACTGCTTCTCTGCTAGCGACTGTTTTAACCTTTGCGGTATATTTAATCGGAAATATTACTCAAGATTTAGTACAACTTGGTCGTCTTAGCCGTAACCCTGGTATGGAACGTCTAACTCAAGCTTTGTTTCTTTTCTTGCCAGATTTATCTCGATTAGATTTGAAAAATGATGCCGTTTATGGTCTGCAAGCACTACCTGACACCACTGCACTGATTATGAATGCCGGTTATGGCTTACTTTATAGTGCCATGTTGTTAGCGATCGCTATTCTGATATTTTCACAACGCGAATTTTAGACATTGGGCATTGGGCATTGGGCACAAGAGGCAGAGGGGCAGAGGGGAAAGACTTAGTGCAACTTCTCCCCTGCTCCCCTGCTCCTGCCTATCCAAACTGTATTAGACCTCTTGCAAAAATATATTTTTGCACTCTTAGGGAAAAGGGAAAAGGTTAAAGGGAAAGGATTTTGAGTTTTTTTACCCTTTTCCCCTTTCCCTTTACCCTGACTTTTGCAAGAAGTCTATTGTTTACACATCTACAAGGGTTGAGTGCCTTGGCTAGATGCTTTTTGTGCAATAGTTTTCAAGCGAGTCGCTCTGCTTTTACGGATACGTTCACTTTTGCGAACTCCACCAGCCATCTCATATTCGCGGCTATCTTTGCCGTATTTAAAGCCAATTCCCATAAGCATTTTCTCTGAGAAAGTGCCCAAAGTTTGTTCTAACTCTTCAATTTCTACTTTGGAAGAGTCAATTGTGCTGAGAGCAGTATTATGAGCTTCTAACTTAGTGCGTAATTGCTCAATTATTTCTGTCAGAGCTTTTAAATTACAAGTATCTCCAAGATCCAGATTAGCATCAATTGCTTTGAGTCCAGCAAATCTTAACTCAGCATTTTCTAGAACGCGGGATGTACGTTTTCTCAAAGACATAAATTTAGTTACTTGTAATATTTATACAGTTACTATGCCCCATTAAAAATCTATTCTGGTTCAGCAAATTCCACAAATAATGATACTTTTATGAAATAAATACTGGTAAATTCTCTTAATTTAACGTGAGTTCGATCAACCTCTCCCTCCCACGGGGAAAGGGACGAGCAACAATAAATTAGGGTTTTGGCTCCCCTCTCAGTGTCGGAGAGCAGGGTGGTTTCATACAAGCAGAGAAAAACTAAAACTGGGTTTCAAAGCCTCTCCCCCCGTGGGGGAGAGGAATGGAAGTGAGGGAAAAAGCTATGCCACAAAACGAGAAATCAAGACTTATGTATTTTTCTTTTTTCGTATGAAACCACCCTGCCCTCTCTGTGTCCAAGAGGGGTTGGGGGAGAGGTCAAAAAAGGGCTTATTGAACTCACGTTATGTTTACCTGAAAATAGCATTTAAACTTGTACAATAAAATCTGATGCACTTAGAGTTGGCGCACCAGTCAGAGTTGCAAATAGACCACCACTACCAAAACCAGCCGCACTGCCATTTTGGTTGTAAAATAACTGTCCATTCACAGCGTCGTAGATAATTTTCGCTGTGCTAGTTTCCCCATTAGAAATGATTTGAAAATCACTCTTGTTACTAAAACCTGTTCCAGCAGTTGAAGTAATAGCACTAAAGGTAATTTTATCTAGGACAATTTTATCACCTTGGGAACTGTTAAAGTCACTAATGGCGTCTATACCAACAGCAGTCGCGCCAAAAACTGCATCAGTGTTGTAAACGAAAGAGTTCGCGCCAGCACCGCCGACAACAGTATCATTGCCAGCACCGCCGACGAGAGTATCATTACTATCACCGCCTCGCAATAGATCGTTGCCACTCAAGCCATAGATAATGTCATTACCCCCTTGAGCATTAATCACATCGTTGGAGTTTTCAAAACCTGTGATGCTGTTATTCAGGTCATTGAGGAATGTGACTGTATTTTTGTTAAACAAGCTAGTTTGAGTAGAGTTGTCATCGAAGACATCAAAGCTGTCAGCAATATTGGTTTGCCCATCAAATAGGATATTGCCAATCGCAGGTGTTGCTCCAGAAGCAGGCAGATTATCGAGGGTTTCTAATTTGAAGTTTTGCAGAGTGACTTTAGTATTAGCCACATTTTCAAAGGTAACTTCTAAGTTGTTACCATTTTGAGTTAATTGCAGATTTTGGGCAGTTAAACCCGAACCAATAAATTGTAAGCTGTCCAAAGAGGCGATCGCTGCCGCAGACGGCTTTGAGCCTTTACCAATGCCGCTAAAATCGGTGATGGTGTCATTGCCATCACCAGGGCGAAACGCAAATTTATCTTGACGCCTGTTGCCCGTTAGGGTATCATCACCAGGAGTTACCGTCGGGTTCAGGGTGTCGTCACTGTTTATATTCGTCCTCCCAAACACCACATAGCTTTGCCCAGCAGCATTTTTGCCGTTGGGGTCGGCATCAGTTGCCCCAATAATCAGGTCGTCAATGCCATCGTTATTGATGTCCCCCGCATTGCTGACTGACTTCCCTGATAAATCATTTGCTGCTATGCCGTTGATTATGAAGCCATTAGTGCCATTCAAATCAGAGAGGTTAAGGGTGCCGCTACTGCCCAGATTCGTTCCCCCAAACACTACATAGCTTTGCCCAGCAGAATTTTTGCCGTTGGCGGTGACATCAGATTCCCCAATAATCAGGTCGTCGATGCCATCGTTGTTAATGTCCCCGGCTTTGCTGACTGAGTAGCTTGAGGAGTCACCTTTTGCAATGACGTTAATTAAAAAGCCGTTAGTGCCATTCAAATCAGAAAGGTTAAGGGTGCCGCCACTGCCGACATTGGTTCCCCCAAACACTACATAGCTTTGCCCAGCAAAATCTTTGCCGTTGCGGAAGGCATATTCTGCGGCAATAATCAGGTCGTCAATGCCATCGTTATTGATGTCCCCTGCATTGCTAACTGAGGAGCCTGAGTAGTCAAATTCTGCAATGCCGTTAATTATAAAGCCATTATTACCATTCAAATCAGAGAGGTTGAGGATGCCGCCACTGCCGACATTGGTTCCCCCAAACACTACATAGCTTTGCCCAGGATCATCATTATAACCTTCGGGGGTGAACTTTCGTGACCCAATAATCAGGTCGTCAATGCCATCGTTGTTGATGTCCCCCGCATTGCTGACTGAGTAGCCTGAGTGGCCATCTTCTACAACACCGTTAATCGCGAAGCCGTTAGTGCCATTTAGGGAAGAAACGTCAAGGGTACCGCCACTGCCCAGATTCGTTCTCCCAAACACTACATAGCTTTGCCCAGCTTCATATTTGCCGTTGGGTGAGGTACCAATTGCTCCAATAATCAGGTCGTCAATGCCATCGTTGTTGATGTCCCCCGCATTGCTTACTGAGGAGCCTGAGTAGTCATATCCTGCAATGCCGTTAATGAAAAAGCCATTAGTGCCATTCAAATCAGAGAGGTTGAGAGTGCCGTCACTGCCCAGATTCGTTTGCCCAAACACCACATAGCTTTGCCCAAGAGTCTTGTTGTCATTGAGGTTGGTATATGGTCCCCAAATAATCAGGTCGTCAATGCCATCGTTGTTGATATCCCCCGCATTGCTGACTGAGCCGGCTAACTTGTTACCTTGTGCAATGCCGTTAATCAAAAAGCCATTAATGCCATTCAAATCAGAGAGGTTGAAGGTGCCGCCACTGCCCAGATTCCTCCCCCCAAAAACTACATAGTTTTGTCCAGTAGAATCTCTGTCGTAGGGGTAGAAACTAGGTGCCCCAATAATCAGGTCGTCAATGCCATCGTTGTTGATGTCCCCCGCATTGCTGACTAAATAGCCTGAAGAGTCACCTGCTGCAATGCCGTTAATTATAAAGCCATTCGTGCCATTCAAGTCAGAGAGGTTGAAGAAAGGGTCGGCACCCGCACTACCGACAAGGGTATCATTACCTGCACCACCGACAAGGGTATCATTACCTGCACCACCCCGCAGCAAGTCATTGCCACTTTTGCCGTCGATGATGTCGTCACCCCCCTGCCCATTAACCACATCATTAGAGTTGTCAAAACCCGTGATGTTATTGTTGAGGTCATTGAGGAAAGTCACCGTGTTCTTGTTGAATAGCGTAGTTTGAGTGGAGTTAGCATCGAAGACATCAAAGCTGTCGGCGATGTTGGTTTGCCCATCAAATAGGATATTGCCAAGTGCAGTTCGTGAACTGCTTTCTGGGAGGTTATCCAGGTTTTCTAATTTAAAGTTTTGCAAAGTGACTTTCGTAAAAGCCACTTTTTCAAAAGTCACTTCTAAATTGTTATCATTTTGAGTTAATTGCAGATTTTGGGCAGTTAAACCCGAACCTTTAAATTGTAAGGTGTCAACATTAGCGATCGCCGCTGATGTTGGGGTTGTGTTTTTACCAATGCCACCAAAATCGGCGATAGTATCATCGCCATCGCCAAGGCGAAACACAAATTTATCTTCACCGCCATTGCCTTTTATGGTGTCGTCACCAGTTAACCCATTAATGATGTTGTTGCTAGGTGTGCCAAATAAGTTATCTGCATTGGCAGTTCCAGTCAGGTTGGGAGAAGTGTTGCTAGTCGCAATATTTGTTCCCCCAAATACCACATAGCTTTGCCCAGCAACTTCTCTACCGTTGGGATTGGCATAAGGTGCCCCAATAATCAGGTCGTCAATGCCATCGTTGTTAATGTCCCCCGCATTGCTGACTGACTTGCCTGAAAAATCATTTGCTGCAATGCCGTTAATTATAAAGCCATTATTGCCATTCAAGAAGGCGAGGTTGAAGATGCCGCCACTGCCCAAATTCCTTTCCCCAAACACCACATAGCTTTGCCCAGCATCACGGATGCCGTTGGGGTTGGCAGCCGGTGCGCCAATAATCAGGTCGTCAATGCCATCGTTGTTGATATCCTCTGCATTCCTGATTGAGATGCCCTCCGAGTCGTCACCTACTGCAATGCCGTTAATCAAAAAGCCATTAGTGCCATCCAGAAAAGAGAGGTTAAGGGTGCCGCCACTGCCCAGATTTCTTTTCCCAAACACCACATAGCTTTGCCAAGGATAATTTCTGCTGTAGGGGTAGGGATTAAGTGCGCCAACGATCAGATCGTCAATGCCATCGTTGTTGATGTCCCCCGCATTGCTGACAAAGGCGCCTAACAAGTCATTTTCTGCAATGCCATTAATCAAAAAGCCATTAGTGCCATCCAGAGAAGAGAGGTTGAGGCTGCCACCACTGCCTAGATTGGTTCCCCCAAACACCACATAGCTTTGCCCAACTGCATTTTTGCCATTGCGTTTGGCACCTGGTGCGCCAATAATCAGGTCGTCAATACCATCGTTGTTGATGTCCCCCGCATTGGTGACTGAGCCGCCTAAGAAGTCATTTTCTGCAATGCCGTTAATCAAAAAGCCATTAGTGCCATCCAGAGAAGAGAGATTGAGGGTGCCGCCACTGCCCAAATTCGTCCTTCCAAACACCACATAGCTTTGCCCAGCATTATATTTGCCGTTAGGGTCGGTATATCCCGCGCCAATAATCAGGTCGTCAATGCCATCGTTGTTGATGTCTCCCGCATTGCTGACTGAATAGCTTGAGTAGGTATCTACTGCAATGCCGTTAATTATAAAGCCATTAGTGCCATTCAAATCAGAGAGGTTGAGGCTGCCGCCACTGCCCAGATTTGTTTCCCCAAACACTACATAGCTTTGCCCAGCATTATCTTTGTCGTAAGGGTCGGTATTACTTGTCCCAATAATCAGGTCGTCAATGCCATCGTTGTTGATGTCCCCCGCATTGCTGACTGAATAGCCTGAGTTGTCACCTGCTGCAATGCCGTTAATCAAAAAGCCATTAGTGCCATCCAGAGAAGAGAGGTTGAGGCTGCCGCCACTGCCCACATTCGTCTTCCCAAACAGCACATAGCTTTGCCCAACTGCATTTTTGCCGTTGGGTCTGGCAGCCAATGCGCCAATAATCAGGTCGTCAATGCCATCGTTGTTGATGTCTCCCGCATTGCTGACTGAATAGCCTAATTGGTCAGATTGTGCAATGCCGTTAATTATAAAGCCATTAGTACCATTCAAATCTGAGAGGTTCAGCAGGTTGAATGATGAATTAGCCATGATTTTCTCCTGTGTCTAGGATGCTTTGTAGCTTGCCTTTGGCATCGCTTTGAATCAACCATTAGACCTCATTTCTACAGAGATGGTTTCTCGTAGTTTATACCATTTCTCCCAAGCTGTTGTGCGTGGTGATGCCACTGATGTTGTCAGCTATATTGTTGAACATCAAAAGCTCTTTGGAATAGTCAAAACTAAGCGTAAGCGCGTAAGCGTCACCCTTGAGATTGACGCTTACACCCAACAAATTTGGGCTTTATAGCAGGAGGCAGAAGACAGGAGGTAAAAACCTTGCTATTCCTGAGATTCACGCTTGTCATTATATTTTAATCTACCTGGCAACTGCTATATCTTCTTAAGTTGACACCAATGGGCAGTGCCGTCCCCCGACACCCCTTGGTATAATGCTATACCACATCAGAATGGGAATGGCTATATTTTCATTACAGTTTGAGCATTCCTAACTACAGAAGAAGCTGTGTTAATTACAGCTTGAGCATTGATAATCACAGAAGAAGCTGTGTTAATTACAGCTTGAGCATTGATAATCACAGAAGAAGTCGTATTAATTACAGCTTAAGGATTACTTATCATATAAGGAATATTTATAACTAAGGCTTAAGCTGTATTAACTCAGGTTTCAAGTCAATACTTCTCGCTTTATGTTTACTTATTCTGACTTTTAAATTCTGAATTATGCTGCATCACGTTTCCATGTAGAGTATAGAAACGAAATTACAAGATTATCTCACTTTGGCAGAGCTATTTCTAGCTAATAAATAACTATCTGAGGTTGCTCAATTGTGCCATCAGGCATGATAGTATCTCGCAACTTTGCATAAATCAAATTTGTCTTCCAAAGGTTTGCATTGCTCAAGTTTGCTTTAGTTAAATTTGCCCATGTCAAGTCTGCACTAGTTAAGTTAGCCTCAGTCAAATTAGCTTCTAGTAATTTTGCTCCACATAGCTTGGCTCGTGTGAGATTTGCAAAACTTAAGTTAGCTTCAATCAGCGATGCTTCAATTAATTTGGCTTCACTTAAGTCTGCTTCTCTCAAATCTACATCACATAAAGAAGCACCCCAAAGATTACTACCTATGAATTTCACTCGCCATAAGAAAGTTCCGCACAAATTTGCTCTTGTTAAATCAGCATTAGTCAAATTGGCTTCACATAAAGATGCTTCATACAAATTAGCTTCGCGTAAGCTAGCTTGCATCAAATTTGCGCCACTTAAATTAGCACGAGTCAGAACACAGCCAGACAAATTTGCATCACGCAAATCAGCTCCAATTAAATTAATACCGCTTAAATTAATTCCTTTCAGGTCGATTCCTCTCAAGTCACATCCACTGAAATCCCGACGCTGAAAATATTTATTTGTAATTTGACTTAAAATAAATTCCTGTTGTTGAGGATAATTGTTCATGGTATTCACCTCTGGGTGTAATTGGTCTCAAAGGTTGAGTGTGTTAGTTACCGCAATACTTCTCGGTTAGGCATTTTTAATTCGGAATCGGGTTTTGGTAAAGGTTACTGGGTTTGGGTTAAAGGTTTTTTCTTTTCCCTTTCTTTTTACCCCTTAACCGAGAAGTATTGGTAGTTACCGTATATTGAGAGTACACCGCAAACGGAGATTAGCTCAGTAAATAATCAAAAATAAATTAAAAGAAAATCGGCAATCACTTGAAAATGCGTTTTTTCAGTGGTTTTTAAAACAAAAAATGCTGACATAAGTCAGGAAATATTCATATAACAAGAGTCATTTGTACTTGGTCATTGGTACTAATGACAATGACTTCGATTTCACTAGGGCTTTTTATGAAAAGCCAGGGGAAAGAATTAGTTAATAGTTGGTAGCGCCAGCCAGCTAACAAGTCGATGAAGCGGACAGGCGAGATATCTTGGCGGTGATGTTGAGCTTATCTTGGTCGCTTATCGCTCGCTGCCCCCGCCCTCATCCCTACTCGATTAGCAACCGCCCTCACCTCTATGATTTCTCCTTTGGTCGGGGATGGGAGCAATTATCTGGCAAAAAAGCACCACCAAAGATGTTTTAAGTAAATCGGTAGAGCGCTTGAGCTAACTCTCGCCAGTTTGATAAATCGAAAGCGATCGCACCTGTGCTTGTGGCTGCCAAAGAAATTGTAGATAAATAGTGGCAGCGTCAAGATAGAGAATATTAACAAATAGTATCTGACATAATATAACTCCTTGTAACTAATTAAAACTTTTTAGGTTTTGAGCTAATGAAACCTCAAATTGGACGCAAGACGGTTAAGGTGATTTGAGCAGCATACTCTTTCTTACCTGTATTTATAGCAAAGTGCTGAGTGCTGAGTGCTGAGTAAAAACCCAGTCGTTTCAAGCCTTTGAGCAATCAACACTGTCCTAATCTATGTGACTACGGCTATAAGTGAGTAGCCCTGCTCAGACCAAAATAACTTTACTCAGTTGTTAGTAATTTTTATATCTCAGTAACTACCGTAATTACTGAGATATACTTCACCCTGACTATGAAAGATAATTTTGTTCAGCCGAGTCATCCTCTAGACATTTAACAGAGTAGTCTTTTAGTAGATGTTTACACTTGGTATTAGCTATAAATTCAAAGTAAGTAAATATTATTTAATCTTTGGCTAAAAAAGGAGTTTTTTATGCTGTCGGCTGTGATTTTTTTTGTTGGCTACACTGTAATATCTGCATTTTTCATTTCTCATGTTGAGTAATTGGCTAGAAAGTATTAGGATTCCTATTTGATTACGGCACGCTTGATAAGGGCAAATCGATTATCTATAAGGCTTTTGGGTGTAGGGTGTGGCTGAGTGGGGTATAGTAAGGAAAAAGTTTTTTAATGTCCGCGTTCATTTCTACTTTTCCTGATTTTTCCAAATCTGCAACCCTGCCCCCAAGACCCTGCCCTGGCAAAGATTTCATTTTTACGAGAGTGCCATTCGTTCATGCCATCTCTTTTATACCAATCGGAGTTGACAAAAGCTAGCCCTGTTTACCTAGCAATCGAGCGTACTCGTTTTTGATGATGGAATAACATTCACAAGATGTATCTTCCAACTCCGGTCGATCCAAAATGGTAATATTTCCACGCTTGTAGCTAATCATTCCGGCTCGGCTGAGTTTACTTGCTACTTCCGTAGCCCCTGTGCGGCGACATCCCTAGACCATAAAAATAGTTGGATATCGGCTTGCTCTGAGTATTTGTTTAGAAAATTTATTGCTTTTTACTGCTCTTACCACCATAAAATTAGGACAAAGCATTAAAGCGTTTCGTTAGGTTGCCGATAGGCATCGCTCCTGATGACACAGTCTAAAATACCAACCACCACAATCACTATACAAACTCAGCTTGATTCAAAAATTGCTATTTGTGTAGGAATAGGAATGGCGCTTGCTTTTTGGGCAAATTGTGCTTTTGCTCAAATTGCCCCGGATGACACTCTACCTATTAATTCCGCCATCACGTTTCAAGGAAATACTCACCTGATTGAAGGCGGAACTAGAGTGGGTAGCAATCTCTTCCACAGCTTTAGAGAGTTTTCAGTTCCTACTGGCGACACTGCTTTCTTTAACAATGCTCAAGATATTCAGAACATCATTAGCCGAGTAACAGGTGGGTCAGTATCGAACATTGATGGATTGATTCGCAGCTTAGGTGTGGCTAACCTATTTCTACTCAATCCTAATGGGATTATTTTTGGTGAAAATGCCAGCTTGAATATTGGCGGTTCGTTTGTAGCAAGTACGGCGAATGCACTGCAATTTAGGAATCTGGGATTTTTCAGTGCAACTGAGAAACATCTTTCTTCCCCTTTGTTGAAAATCAACCCTTCAGCTTTGGTCTTTAATCAAATCAATCAAAATGCAGCAATTCAAAATAATTCAGTTGCACCAGCAGGAAAAGACCTAGCAGGTTTGAATGCATTTGGTTTGCGAGTAGCAGATGGTAAGAGTTTGCTACTTATGGGCGGTAATGTCAGCATGGATAGTGGACGATTAAATGCTTTTGGTGGGACAGTTGAGTTAGGGGGATTGGCGGAATCTGGGAATGTAAACCTTCTGTTTGATGGGAATAAATTGAGCTTGGGATTTCCTGAAAATGTGAATCGTGCTTCGGTATTTCTTAGCAATCAAGCGGGTGTATACGTAGAAGGGGGTGGTAATATTGCAATTTTTGCTCGCAATCTGGATATTTCAGAAAGTGTCCTCAAGGCTGGAATGGTTCAAGGCTTGGGATCAACGAGCAATCAAGGGGGAGATATTATACTCGATATAACTGATGCTATCAGGCTGGGAAAGTTGAGCGTAATTCAAAACGTTGTCAATACTGATGCAATGGGTAATAGTGGCAACGTGATTATTAAAACTGGAACACTTAATATTAAAAATGGCAGTCAACTAATTGCTGGCACTCTAGGACAGGGCAATGCGGGCAGTATTAGCATCGACACGCGCGAGAGCATTTCCATAGATGGAGGAAGTGATGATGGTAAGTTTTCTAGCCTTATTATCAATACTGTTCTCAGTCCCATAACATCAAATAGCCAAATCCAAGGTGGAGACATCCGTATTTCTACTAAAACTCTCTCGCTGACCAATGGAGCACAGTTAGAAGCAAGCACTAGTGGGAAAGGTCAAGCGGGTAGTATATTTGTTAATTCCAGCCGCAGTGTCTTTTTGGATGGAGTGGGAAATGATGGAATTTCGACTGCAATTCGTAGTGATGTTAAAACTGGTGCAGTAGGTAATGGCGGGAAAATAGTAATTGAGACTCCAGTATTAGAATTAACCAATGGAGCCGAACTAGTTGCAGGAACCTCCGGACAGGGCAGAGCAGGTGACATAATGATTAGAGCCGATCACATTGCTTTTGATGGAGTTGGAAACAATAGTTTTGCTAGTAGCGCTGGTAGCGCGGTTAGAAGTGGTGGAGTTGGACAGGGCGGCAATATTCAGATTCAAACTGGATCGCTTTTCTTGACAAACGGAGGATTTTTAACAGCTGCTACCTTAGGTGAGGGAAATGCAGGTAGTATTATTGTGCGAGCAAATAGTGTTTATCTAGATGGAGTTGGCATTGAAGATGGCATTCCCTCCAGTCCTAGTGGTATGACAACCTTAGTATATAGTGGAGCAAAAGGGACAGGAGGAGAGATTAGAATTGAAACTGGCTCACTCTCTGTTACCAACGGTGCTCAGATAAATGCTGCTACTCAGGGCCAAGGCAATACAGGCAGAGTTACTATACACGCACGTGATCGCGTATCCTTAAGTGGGTTTACTCCGTATCCCTATTTAGGAGATGACCTGATAGTCCCTAGTGCTATCATCGTCGCAGTTGGACGGGAGGCAGTAGGGAATGCAAGCGATTTGACAATTGAAACCAACTCTTTCTCTGTTACCAATTATGCCATATTGGAAACTGCTACCTATGGACAGGGTGATGCAGGTAATATTCGCATCGATTCAGGTTCATTCTCATTACGAGATGATGCTATACTTTCTGCCTCAACTTATGGAAAAGGAAATGCAAGTAATATTCGCATCGATACAAATTTCTTTGAAGCACTCAGCGGTGGACAGATATCCACTATTACTTCAAGTAATGGACGCGCAGGTAAAATTACAGTGAGCGCTCTTAATCAAGTATTTATTAGTGGTATCGACTCTACTTATTATAATGATCCCATTACTAAATTTTCTAGCAGAGTAGCAGATATTGGTGGTAACAGTGGTTTATTCGTCAGTGCTTTTGGCTCAGGAATCACAGGCGACATCGAAATAAATTCACCCAAAATTATTCTAGACAATCAAGGCCGACTCAATGCTGATTCTGTTTCTGGTAATGGTGGCAATCTCAACCTCAATAGCGATTTGTTATTGTTGCGTCATGGTAGTCAAATTTCCACCAACGCTGGTACTGAGCAAAAAGGCGGTAATGGCGGTAATATCAATATCGACTCAAAATTTATTGTCGCTGTCCCCAATGAAAATAGCGACATCACTGCCAATGCATTCAACGGTTCTGGCGGCAAAATCCAAATCAATGCTACTAAAACATTTGGCATCGCACCACTTAGTCGGCAAGACCTGGAAAGATTGCGCCCGCTTGATTTAGACCCAAGTCAACTGCCAACAAATGACATCACTGCCGTTTCTCAAGAAAACCCTTCTTTAAGTGGCACAGTACAAATTAATACACCTGATGTAGACCCCAGCCGAGGCTTGGTTGAACTACTTACCAATCTCGTCGATCCGTCCACCCAAATTGCTCAAGGTTGTTCTAATAGAGAACGACGAACAGATAGTCGGTTTATCGCCACAGGACGCAGCGGTTTGCCCGAAAGCCCCCATGAACCATTACGGGGGCGGGCAGTAATCGCACCGTGGGTAACGCTTGAATCTACTTGGGAGAATAAATCTCAAGATATTTCTGCATCTACTACACCTTCTGTGAATATTGAGCAACAAATTATAGAAGCTCAAAAATGGGTGGCAGATGGCAAAGGTAATATTCACTTAATTGCCGAAGCTGCTGCAAACACACCTGTTGCTGTTTCTTCGCTATCGGCTGCCTGTGCCCAGTAGTAAATCACGTTGAAACGGGAGCAACGCGATTTGGTGAGGTCGGGCAAAAAGGTGTGATGCCTACGGCGGGCTACATCTAGGCTAAGGGTACGGTTCATGCCATTGTTAGCCCGCCCGCCGCAGAAACTTGCCAACCCATTCGCTCGCTACTGTCGGTGCTAATTGCTTTCAAGTCATCGCACAGACGAAGCAGGTTAACGTTTCTGTTGAGCGGCTGTAAGTAATCCTTACATTATAACCAATATCTCCTATCAGTCCGCTCCAACAGCGTTGTTAGACCGCTTGAGATGCTTTTGTCTTAACCTTGGCGGGAGACAGACATGGTTGCTGGTAATGGGATGCTGATGAGCAGAATCTGTGGATGGAGGAAGTAGCGATCGCTCTTATGCAGGGTAGTCCATCGCCTAAGAGCAATCGATTATCAAGAGTAATTGCCGAAAGTCCGGCTGATATGGGCTATTGGAGTGATGGGGTGTTGGTGGAAAATCTGGTACTATGTTTTTTGATTTACTTGTAACCAAATTTCTAAACTAGCAAGCAACCACAGCTTTACTCCATAACGACTCCAAGTATCTCCTTGATAATTTAACCAATTACGAATTAGTAACTGGTTTAAGTCAGGAGTAATACATGCATTTCGATTTAGCAATAAATCTCTGGCTTCTTGCTGCCAATATTTCCGAAATCCTAACTGCACCGGTACCATCATGCCGCTTTTGGGACGATGAATAATTGTGTCTGGTAAAATATCTGCAATGGCTTGCTTTAAAACTGCTTTTTCTTCCACTCCAGAAAGTTTATACTCTGGAGGTATTTCCATACTTAACTCTACTACTCGTTGGTCAAACAGAGGAGAACGACCTTGCAAAAGAGCAGCTTGAGTCAAGTTACTAACTTTAGTCAAAATTTGGTCAGCACCTTTAAATTTGATATTCATTGCCATCAAACGATTCAGATAGTTAGCTTGAGAATATAAGTCTTCTGCAAAAATCCAAGGTGCTGTTTGTACTGCTGTCCAAACTTCTGGTTTTAAAAGTTGCGGTAAGTCAACAGCGCACTTTTGGAAGGATATTAAATAAGCTTGCAATGCATCTTGATTGGTGACAGAGCCATATAAACTATTAATCAGCATCGGCTGATTTTTTGGCCCACCAAAACAAGGGTCGCCACCTTCACCATTCAAAACTACTTCTACGCTTTCTCTCGCCAGTTGTCCGAGTAACAGGTTGGGAACTGTCAGTGGGTCGCCAATGGGGTCATCTAAATACGCCATTGTTTCCGGCAGGCGTGACCACATATCTTTAAAAGTAATTTCTAAAATGTGGTGCTGCGTCTGACAATGGGATGCAACGAGACTGGAAAATTCTAACTCATTGGGACATTCTGAACCAAAATGAATTGAGAAGGTGTGGACTGGTGCTTTGTGGAATTTTGCTACTAAAGCAGTGATACTGCTAGAGTCCAAACCACCAGAAAGGAAAACGCCAACGGGTTCATTTGCTGGTGGTAAATATTCTTGAACAACTTGCTCTAGAAGTTCTCGCAAGCGATCGCCATGCCATGCTAAGGGTCGATCGCTTGCTGTAATCTGTTCTTGAAGCTGCCAATAAGCTGTAACTTTGTAGTCAGGAAATTCTAAAACAATTCCAGGTCGCAGTTCTCGCACCTGTTCCCAAAGGGTTCGTTCGCCAGGAACAAAAGCACAACAAAGATAATCGCGCAATGCCACCAAATCTAAATCGGATGAACGATGAGGTGCTAAAGTTCTCAGTCGAGGCGCAATCCAACGAACTGAACCAGTGGTAGTGTAATAGAGAGTACGAACACCAACGCGATCGCGAACCAATCTCAACACCTGTTTGTCTCTATCCCAAACCACTAGCGCAAACATCCCCACAAGTTGGCTAAGACTTTCACTACCCCATCGTTCCCAAAGATTGGCTACCAGTTGCAGAGAACTTCCTTGAAAGCTATCCGGTTCAATTCCCAATTTTTGCAGCAACTGCACTCGGTTAGTTAACCAAACATCACCAACAACAACAAATCGTCCTCTAGAACTGATTGCTAATTTCTCTGTCGGCAATTCCGAAGTTGTGCGTGGTAAAATTACAGAAATTTTTTCATCTCGCCAAGCTATATCTTCATAATTTGCATCAACTGTTCCCCACGCTACGCGCCAGGTTGGGTTAGTTTTGATGAATTCGATTTTAGGAGATTTACGATTTTTAAACGCATCAAATAGCATGGAAAATTTTCAACGCATAATCAATAAGAATCGCACTCTTATATCATGTCCGGTTAAAGACTTATCATTAAGACCGCAGAGGAGCGGAGGGGCAGAGGGGCAGAGGGGATGGGTTTTTGGGCTTTCTGCATAGAGAAAGGGAATTATAACTAATTAGCCGGACATGATATTAAACCCCTCCCCGCAAGCGGAGCTACGGTGTACACAAAAGTCCTTCTGACCCACTCTAACTCCCCCTTGGTAAGGGGGAGAACCGGATATTGATTTCCCCCCAATACATCGGGGGGATTAAGGGGGTAAATCTAATTTATTCCTTATAAAGATCCAGCAATCATCCCAGCAAGTAAAATAAAACCAATCCACACATTTTGCCGGAACATTTCACCATAAGCAGAATTAGGTAAGTATCGGTCTCTTAATCGCAGAGACTGCCAAACCCATCCCATAGTAGCAACTGCAAGGCTAATCCAGAAGGCGAAGTGCAGATGTATAACTACGCCTAACCAAGACAATAACAAGATTGTACCAGCAAAGAAAATTCCAATGGCTAGAGGGGCATAATTACCAAAAAATAGGGCGCTAGAATTAACACCAATGCGGCGATCATCTTCCTTGTCGCTCATGGCGTAAACTGTATCAAATCCCAATGTCCACAATACAGTCGCGCCCCAAAGCAACCAGGTTGGTTGAGAAATGCTTTGCGTTACTGCACTCCAGCTAATTAATACCCCAAAACCCCAAGCGATGGAAAGTACTAGTTGCGGTACAGGAAACACCCGCTTTGCACCTGGATAAAGCAAAATTACAGGCACTGCTGCCACGCATAACCAGAAACTCAGGGGATTAAGATAAAAGGCCAAAACTGCTGCACATGCTAAAGATACGATCGCAACTACAATCCCAACTTTCACAGATAAGGCGCGAGAAGCAAGGGGGCGATCGCGTGTTCTCTCTACTTCTGGATCGATATTCCGATCCCACAAATCGTTGACAACACATCCAGTCGCACTCGTGGCCAGAGTACCCAATATAATCACACCAACCAGAGGTAAAGGCGGTTTCCCTGAAGCTGCCAAAAACACAGCCCAAAGGGCAGGAATCATTAAAATTAACCGCCCTTCTGGTTTATGCCAGCGTAAAAGCTGGATAATTACAAGCCAAATTGGTGACTGGGGGCGTTCTGGCGTCGTTAACATAGAAATCAACAAATAACTTTAGAGAGATGAATTCACACTTCTTTACATCTATAGAATAACGTTATTTGTTATTTGTAAAAACATAACCCAAAGTGGCAACTTTAAATATCTTTAAATAGTCACTGCGGTTATAAATAGTAGGGTGAACATACATAGCTCCGTTACCCTCGACCAAGCTGAGTTGCGAATGCTGAGTATTTTTTAATTTACTCAATATTCAGCACTGGCTCAACGCCCTGCTACCGCTAACAGCACTCAGTCTGAGCAAGTGTGTTGTCATAAATATCAGTGCTAGCTACCCCGACGTATCACCGTTTGCCATCATTTCTTAATAAAGAGAGAAAACTAGATGCTGAATTTAGTTTCTAGCTGGGAGAGTATTCCTACTCAACCATCTAAGCAACATCGGATTATTGCTGCCATTGACCTGGGAACAAATTCTCTACACATGGTAGTAGTCAAGATTGACCCCACACTACCAGCTTTCAGCATTATTGCTAGAGAAAAGGAAACTGTGAGGCTTGGTGATCGCAATCTTACCACTGGAGAACTCAAACCAGAGATAATTAAAAAGGCGATCGCGGCTTTAGGACGCTTCCAAGAAGTTGCCAAAACTATCAACGCTGAAACTATCATCGCTGTGGCAACTAGTGCTGTGCGGGAAGCCCCCAATGGTAAAGATTTTTTGCACAAAATAGAAGCGGAGTTGGGTTTAAGCGTTGACTTGATTTCTGGTCAAGAAGAAGCGCGGCGAATCTATCTTGGCGTGCTGTCGGGGATGGAATTTCACAACCAGCCCCACATGATTATTGATATTGGCGGTGGTTCCACAGAATTGATTTTAGGCGATAGTCACCAAGCCCGCGCTCTCACCAGTACCAAAGTTGGTGCAGTGCGACTCACTAGCGAGTTAATTACCACTGACCCCATCAGTAATACTGAGTTTAACTACCTAGAATCTTATACACGCGGTATGTTGGAACGTTCCGTGGATGAGATCCTAGCCAACCTAGAGTTTGGGGAATCTCCCCGTTTGGTGGGTACATCTGGCACAATTGAAACCCTGGCGATGATTCATGCACGAGAAAAGTCGGGTGTTATTCCTACTACTCTCAATGGCTACCAGTTTAGTCTTAAAGACTTGCAAGAGTTGGTAAACCGCTTGCGGAAACTGAGTAATTCCGAAAGGGCTGAGATTCCAGGTATGCCAGAGAAGCGCCCTGAAGTTATCCTCGCTGGCGCAGTGATATTACAGGAAGCAATGACCCTTTTGGGTAGTGAATCAGTAACAGTTTGTGAGCGTTCTCTGAGAGAAGGCGTAATCGTAGACTGGATGTTAACCCACGGTTTAATTGAAGATAAGCTGCGCTATCAAAGTTCAGTTCGGGAACGGAATGTTCTCAAACTCGCGGATAAATACCACATCAACTTAGAATACAGCGATCGCGTGGCAAAATTTGCCGAGAGTTTATTTGACCAAACTCAAGGTACTCTACATCATTGGGGAACTGACGAGCGACAAATGCTGTGGGCAGCGGCAATATTACACAATTGCGGTCATTATATTAGCCATTCATCTCACCACAAGCACTCTTACTATTTAATTCGCAATGGAGAATTACTCGGTTATACAGAAACCGAAATTGAAATCATTGCCAATTTAGCGCGTTATCATCGCAAATCGCCACCTAAGAAAAAACATGAAAACTACCAGAGTTTGCTAACTAAACAACAACGACAAATTGTTAGTCAACTAAGTGCCATTTTAAGATTGGCAGTAGCATTAGATAGACGACAAATTGGTGCGATCGCTAAAGTGCAATGTGAGTACTATTCACAACTTAGGCAGGTCAACCTGCTAATTTTTCCATCTCAATCAGATGATGATTGTGCTTTAGAACTTTGGAGCTTAGATTATAAGAAAGGAGTGTTTGAAGAAGAATTTGGAGTGAAATTAGTAGCAAGTTTAGAAAAGTCTAGTATTCCTAACTTGTCTTAGAAATTAGGGTGCGTTAACACAGTGTAACGCACCTGCACATAGTTTATATTTATGCTTGCGATCGCTAAGAGGATGTCTGAGAAGTATTAAACATTTCGCTCTATCCCCCCTAGCCCCCCTTAAAAAGCAGGGTGGTTTCATACAAGCAGAGAAAAACTCAAACTGGGTTTCAAAGCCTCTCCCCCCGTGGGGGAGAGGAATGGAAGTGAGGGAAAAAGCTATGCCACAAAACGAGAAATCAAGACTTATGTATTTTTCTTTTTTCGTATGAAACCACCCTGCCTAGCCCCCTTTAAAAAGGGGGAAATTTATCTTAAAGTCCCCCTTTTTAAGGAGGATTTAGGGGAATCTAGTAGTCTCAAATACAACACCAAACAGTTTTCAGACATCCTCTAATCAGCATGAGAAGTTAGTCCCAATATAAAATCTTCAAGTAAAAATCAGAAAATTTATCTAATAACTTTTTCAGAAGGTGTTATTAATAAGTAGCATTATTTTATACAAAAAAGTCTTAATTCACTTTGCAAGCTGTATTAACAGAAAATATATATCTAATTCTGGCATCCAACTTAAGGATGAATTTATAACTGTCTTAAGAACCATGTACAAACAAAAAATAGTAATTAGAATAGAATTAACAATCTATTAAATGTAGGTTTATGTTGCTAGTGGATGTCTAAGCCGGGAAACTTAGATATCCTTATATAAAATCTCACTAGTTTAATAAGTAATCAAGCAGACATAATATTGAGGGCTGCAAAAGAAACTTGTGCAGATCCTTACCGATAGATATGGCGATGTCTACGACGGGCTACGCCTATGCAGTTACTGGAGACTTCAAAGTAAAATTTCGGTAGGCTCATCACCGATGCGTGGAGTCGACCATAGTTGCCATCAGGGGAAAGGGGAAAGGGTTTGATATTTACCTTTACCCCTTACCCTTTAACCTTTACCCAGACCAAAAGAGAGATTGTTGGATTTATCCGAAAAGTATTGCAAGTGGATAAGCTTCTTGTGAGACCACGCGGTAAGGGCGCAAGGCCTTGCGCCCCTGCGACTGTTGTTTGCGCTCTGAAGTTATTACGAAAATACCACGCACTGCGATCGCCTAATACACTTTTTGAGGGTTAATAACCTGATTTAGTATAAGTTTTAACTGTATCCATATTGCAAGCTAAAGGAACTGAAACCAATCCAGACTTATTATATATGTGATCACACTGAATAAATCTTGTAACTAGTGCTTTTTAATTTAATTAGATAGATAATAAAACTAAGTATGAGCAAAAATAAAGAACTCACATTTAAGGAGCTTTAATGACTAGACCTATTAGCAGTGCTGTAAATTCATTAGTAGCAAACTTATCACGACGAAATGCACTTTTGTGGCTTGGAGGTAGTGGAATAACTACCGCTTTGATGGTGGGAACACAAAAGGAAGTGAGTGCTAAAGACAACAAAGAGTTGAAATTGGTGAACCCACCAACGTTATATAATGCACCCCAAAATGGCTATAGCCATATAGCTGTTACACCATCAAGGGCAAGAACCGTCTATATTTCGGGTCAATTTGGTTCGGATCTACAAGGGAATCTTGTCTCGGATGACTTTGAAAAGCAGTTAATACAGGCTTTTAAAAACCTTCGTTATGCCTTAGCAGCTGTTGGGGCACAACCACAAGATGTCGCAAAAACTACTGTTCTTATAGTGGATCACAACCAAAATAAATTGATCCCGTTAGGACGTGAAATTATAAATTTATGGGGGAATAAACCACCAGCAAACACTCTTATTCCCGTTCCTAGACTTGCACTTGACGGTATGTTGTTTGAAATTGATGCTTATGCGGTAATTCCAGATAACCGTAGTTGAGGGCTGGTTTCAATATAACCCTATCAATCACAGTCGGCGGAATAACAAACTTCCGCTACTGTCAATCAATAATAGTCTCTCCTATTTGAGTAGGTAATTGCCTTTAGTCAGACTACGAAACCTAAATAAAAATCCCAGCAGGTTCTAATAGTGAGCTTTTGTTAACTTGGCTTTTTAAAGATTAAAGGGTAAAGATGAAAAATTTTAATTGCTTTACCTTTAATCTTTCCCCAGCCCTTACAAGCACATTTTTGAGTTGAAAAATTACTAGTTTACGCTTTGCATATTCCTAATTTACTACTAACTGAGAGACTTGACACTATTGTAGGGAATATTCTATCTCTGTATTTGATACCTGAAAGTTAAAGCAGCGGGTAATATACCCTAAAATTTAAATCTTATCTTCATAAATTAGATATAAAGTAAAGCCACAGTAATTTCTACCAATTAATATTAAGATGCCATTCTTAATTTGGGAATAATAAATTTATAAATTACTAGGATTTTACAGTATGTTTAGCACTAATGTTAATATTTCTGGATACCAAATCGTTGAAGAAATCTACAATGGTTCGAGAACTATAGTTTATCGAGGGTGTCGAGAAAGTGACTCATTACCTGTAGCGATCAAACTGCTGAAAAATCCATATCCATCCTTCAACGAACTGGTGCAGTTTCGCAATCAGTACACCATTGCCAAAAATCTAAACTCATCTTTAATCGTCCAAACCTACGGACTGGAGGTGTATCAGAATGCCTATGTGTTGGTGATGGAAGATTTTGGTGGCATTTCTCTAAAAGATTATTTTACTCGCAATCAAACACGAGACATTAGGTTTTTACAAGAGTTTTTTCAAATAGCGATCGCACTTTGTAATACCTTAGAGATACTCTATAGTCACCGTATCATCCATAAAGATATCAAACCGAGCAATATTTTAATTAATCCTCATTCCAAACAAGTTAAATTAATCGACTTTAGTATTGCCTCTCTATTACCAAGGGAAACGCAAACGTTAATCAGCCCCAATGTATTAGAAGGAACACTAGCTTATATTTCTCCAGAACAAACGGGGAGAATGAATCGGGGAATTGACTACCGGACTGATTTTTATTCGCTTGGTGTAACTTTTTATGAATTACTTACAGGTGAGTTACCTTTTCAATCAAACGATCCAATGGAATTGGTGCATTCCCATATTGCTAAGGTAGCCTCATCAATAGATGTAATTAACTTACAAATTCCGGCGGTAATTTCGGATATCGTTAGTAAATTAATGGCAAAAAATGCTGAAGACCGCTATCAGAGTGTATTAGGATTGAAGTATGATTTAGAAAATTGTTTAGCTCAACTGAAAACAACTGGCAAAATTGAAAGTTTCCCAATTGCCCAAAGGGATGTGTGCGACAGATTTATTATCCCTGATAAACTCTATGGACGAGAAGCAGAAGTAGAAACTCTGCTAGAAGCATTTGAAAATGTCAGCCTGGGAGCAACAGAAATAACGCTAGTAGTTGGGTTTTCGGGGATTGGTAAAACTGCCGTTGTTAACGAAGTGCATAAACCTATTGTTCGTCAACACGGTTATTTTATCAAAGGCAAATTTGACCAATTTAATCGGAATATTCCTTTTTCTGCATTTGTCCAAGCTTTCCGTAACTTCATGGAGCAATTACTAGCAGAAAGTGATGTCCAAATACGAAAATGGCAAAATCAAATTATTCAAGCATTAGGTGAAGACGGACAGGTAATTATTGAAGTCATTCCCGAATTAGAAAAAATTATTGGCAAACAACCACCTGCACCAGAATTATCAGGTAACGCAGCACAAAACCGATTTAATTTATTATTTCAGAAATTTCTCCAAGTATTTACAACTAAAGAACATCCTTTAGTCATATTCTTAGATGACTTGCAGTGGGTAGATTCAGCTTCATTGAAACTCATGCAATTATTAATGAATGAAGCTAATCAGGGATATTTATTATTAATTGGTGCTTATAGAGACAATGAAGTATTTCCAGCACATCCGTTGATGGTAATGTTGGATGAAATTCGCAAAATAGGTGTCAAGGTGAATAGTCTTGCCCTGAAACCGCTCAACCAATTACAATTGAACCAACTTGTAGCCGATACATTAAATTGTGCAGAAAATGTGGCATTATCTCTTTCACAATTGATTTATCGTAAAGCTCAAGGAAATCCATTTTTTGCAACTCAAATCCTGAAATCATTACATCAAGATCGACTAATTCAATTCAATTTTGCCGAAGGGTGTTGGCAATGTGATATTTCTCAAATAAATCAGCAAACTCTAGCAGACAATGTTGTTGATTTTATGGTTTTTCAATTACGAAGATTACCAGAATCAACTCAACAACAATTGAAGCTAGCCGCTTGTATTGGTAATCAGTTCGATTTAAAAACATTAGCGATTGTTTCTAAACAATCTGAGGTAGAAACCGCAGATTGTTTATGGAAGGCTTTGCAAGAAGGGTTGATTTTACCGCAAAGTGAGGTTTATAAGTTTTTTGTTGATTCCGAAAATCAAGCAACTACTCAAGAACATTCTGAGATTGTTGTGTATAAATTTTTACACGATCGCGTCCAGCAAGCTGCCTATTCACTCATTCCAGATGCACAAAAACAGTCAACACACTTGCAAATTGGGCAATTGTTGTTGCAGAATACACCTAAAGAGCAGCAATCAGGAATTTTTGCGATCGTTAACCAATTAAATTACGGACTGGAATTATTAAAGGAAGCTGACGAACGAGAACATTTATCCCGGTTAAATCTGATAGCTGGTTGTAAAGCCAAAAACTCGACTGCTTATGCGACAGCAGTTGAGTATTTAAAAGTGGCAATTCTTCTATTACCGATAAATGCTTGGCAAAGCAGCTACGATTTAGCCCTTGCTGTTTACGAATCTGCGGCTGAGGCAGAATATCTCAATACAAACTTTGAGGCATCAAAATCATTAGTAGAGATTATCCTCAAAAACGCTAAATCTCCATTGGAAAAAGTTCGTACTTATGAGATTCAAATCCAATCTTATACAGCGCAAAATAAATTCATTGAAGCAATAGCCACAGGTAGAGAAGCACTGCAATTACTAGATTTGACGTTACCTGAAGAGGGTAACACTCAAATGATTTTTGACAAACATGACAATTTACAACAAATGTTGGTTCATCAATCGATTGCAGGATTGGCAGATATGCCAGAAATAATTGATCCCAAAAAATTAGTTGCGCTTCGCATATTATCGGGTTTGTTTGCTCCAGTCTATATAGCCAAACCGATGTTATTGCCGCTCAAAATTTTTACAATGATCGAGATTTGTATCAAGTACGGCAACTCACCACAGGCAGCTGTTGCTTATAGTCTCTATGGATTGTTTTTGTGCAGTATTGGTGCAATTGAAGATGGGTATCAGTTTGGTAAACTGGCAGTACAACTTTTAGAGAAGTTTCAAACTAAAGAGCTTAAAAGTAGGGTTTATTTAACATTTAGTCTATTTATTAAACATTGGAAAGATTCTATTAAATCCACATTGAATCTATTTTTGGAGGGATTGCAAAGTGGATTAGAAACCGGAAATCTAGAATATGTAGGCTATTGTGCCAATTGCTATTGTCAATTTCTCTTTTGGAGTGGAGAAAACCTAGAAAATGCGGTGCTGGAAGCAGATAAATATTGCGATCTAATGCAGCAAATAAAACAAGAAGTATCTCTGGTTTGGGGAAATATCTGGCGGCAGACGGTGCTAAATTTACAAGGAGAAGCGGCTAATCCCTGTTGTTTAATTGGTAAGCATTTTCACGAGGTTGAAATGTTACCAACTTTAATTGAAACAAACAATATCAATGGTATTTGTTATGTCTATCTAGCAAAAACGCTCCTGGCTTATCTTTTGGGTGAATACGAATCTGCTTGGGAATATTCCCAAAAATTTGAGCAATATGAGCAGGGAGCAGCAGGTTTATTAATTGTTCCTTTGCGGAATTTCTACCAATCTTTAAGTTTGTTAGCTCTTTGTTCTCAGGTAAATGAAGCACAGCAACAGCTTTATCTCCAGAAAGTAGCCGAAAACCAGTCAAAAATGCAAGAATGGGCGACTCATGCAGCCGTAAATTATCAGCACAAGTACAATTTAATTTTAGCTGAACAAGCTCGTGTAACTGGCGATCGCTTACAAGCCGCAGATTATTATGAAATAGCGATCCAAGAAGCGATCGCCAATGGGTATGTTCAGGAAGCAGCGATCGCTAACGAACTTGCTGCCAAATTTTACCTAGAATGGGGTAAAGAAAAAGCCGCAGAAGGATATCTGCAACAAGCATATTACAGTTATGCCCGTTGGGGAGCAAAAGCCAAAACTGATGACTTGGAAAAACGCTATCCCAAATTACTCAAACCCATTTTGCAACAGCAAGAATTCAACTTAAATCCTTTAGAAACCATAGCCACCATTGCTCGTACATCTACTTACACTACCAGCAGCACTAATATTTCTGATGCTCTAGATTTAACCTGCATTCTCAAAGCAGCTCAAACTATTTCCAGTTGTATCGAATTAGACGCACTTATCAGCAGTCTCACTCGCATTATCTTAGAAAATTCTGGTGCGAAAACATCTGTATTAATTCTTCCTCAAAAAGATACTTGGCAAGTGCGGGCAATTACCTTTATCGATCAACAGTCAAATTCCCAGACTGATGTCAAAACTATTCTTGATTCCCAACTAATAGATGCTTGTCAATATATTCCGAGAAAACTGATCAATTACGTTAAAAATACTCAAGAAACCGTCATTATAGACAATTGTGAAACGAGTATTCCTGGCGTAATTGGAGAATATATGCTCCTACATCAACCTCAAAGTGTATTATGTACACCCATTATTAACCAAGGTCATTTGGTGGGGATTCTCTACCTAGAAAATCAATTGAATCAAGGAGTATTTACTAGTAACCGCTTACAGGTGATTAATCTACTATCTTCCCAAGCAGCAATTGCCTTAGAAAACGCTCGGCTTTATCAGCAAGCTGGGCAAGCTTTACAAGATTTGCAACAAGCTCAATTACAAATCGTCCAAAGTGAAAAGATGTCTGCATTGGGTAACTTAGTTGCTGGCGTCGCTCATGAAATGAATAATCCTCTTGGTTTTATTGCTGCCAGTCTCCAACAAGCTAAACCAACATTTATTGATGTTATCGAACACTTGAAACTATATGAACAAAAGTTTCCTACTCCTGGAGATGAAATTTTAATTCATGCTGAAGAAATCGATTTGGAATATAGCCTAGAAGATTTGCTCAAGATAATTGATTCAATGACAATAGCGTGTGATAGGCTTAAAAACATTAGCACTAGTCTACGTACTTTTTCCCGTGCCGATAGAGATTATAAAGTACCGTTTAACATTCATGAAGGCATTGATAGTACGATTTTAATTCTCAAACATCGCCTGAAAGCTAACGCAGAACGTCCAGCTATTGAAATAATTAATGAGTACGGAAATTTACCCAAAATTGAATGCTTTCCTGGTCAGTTAAATCAAGTATTTATGAATATCCTAGCGAATGCTATTGACGCCTTGGATGAATCAAATACAGGTAAGAGTTTTGAAGAGATTCAAGCCAATCCCAACCGGATTACAATTACCACCTCTTTCAAAGAAAAACAAGTTGAGGTAAGCATTGCTGATAATGGTCAAGGCATGAGTGAATCAGTCAAACAAAAAGTATTTGACCACTTATTTACTACGAAAAGTGTTGGTAAAGGAACGGGATTAGGATTAGCGATCGCTCAGTCTATTGTTGTAGAAAAACATGGCGGTTCACTGGTTGTGAATTCTACCCTGGGCGTTGGAACAGAATTTGTGATTACCTTACCGATTCTGGCTCAGACTCAAAATTAACTTGGAACCACCACCAGCCAATAGCAAAAGTTATACCAATTTAAAAAAAGAATACGACAAGTAGACCATTTGTAGAGACGCGATAAATCGCGTCTTGAAAGACCAATTATCTACACCACTAATCGTTAACTAAACCTATTGAGAGTTGAAGTTTATTTTGAAATTGCAAATATTTTTTAACCTCTCCATTTTTTGCAAAATTGGAATGTTCATTAGGAATCTGGATTGATACATTTAAGATGCTCACAGCCAAAACCTTGAGTCATCATTGCAGATAGCTGTGGAAAAACTTGTTCATCAAAGTTGAGTTCTCGCATGATTTGGTCATAAGCTTGTCCCTGCGCTATCCGCTTTGCCATTTCTTGAAACTCTACCCAAGTTAAATTACTCTCAACAAATGCTTTAGCAAGGATAATTACCAGTTCTTCATAATCATTGTCTTCCAATTTTGTCATCATTCGGTGTTCAATGTGAAGTGAATCATCGAAACAGTAATACCAGGATTTCGGTTGCTGTCTAAGTACTCTTCGGAAAAAATCCTGCTGTTTCGAGCGACTAACAGCACGATCTGCCTCACTACATACCATTAAGATTGGGGCAGAAACACTGCCTTGAGCCTTGTCTAAAACCTGATATCCCAATTCTAGAAATATCCGTAAGGCCTTGAAACGAAAACCTTTATAACCAAAATTCCCAGGTGCATCTTTGTTGAACCATTCAAAGTAAATTGGCAGAATTTTGATGAGTTGATCGAATACTAAATAGCGGCTACCTAAAAAAGGCGTGAACAATAAGGTGCGGTCAATCTCTTCAGGATGCTCTAAAGCTAACCAAGCAGCTAAAGTTCCACCTGTTGATAATCCACCAATCACAACTTGTTGACCTAACGTTTTTGCAATCTGCAACCATTTGATGACAAATTGTTGATAAATCTCAATATCTGTTGGCAGGGGTGGAGGATTTTGCGACTTCCAGTCACCTGAGCGTCCATGACCGGGTTGTAAAGGAATCAGAACGTTATATCCCTTGTTAAAGAAGGCTTTACCAAGCGGCTCGAACTGGTAAGGGCCTGCTGTAAAACCATGCAAAAACAAAAAAACTTTTGACGTGAAGTCAGGATGAATCAAAAATTTAGAACGGCAGGCTTCATTTTTAAGACCTAGTGTGGACTCTAATTGGTGAACTTGCTCTAGAACTTCTACTGTATTTTGAATGCCAACTTTCATTTATGTAATTATTATGTTTATATACATCTAGTAATCCTACTTGAACCCTGTTCAGGATACTGAAAAGGAAATCTTTGTCTGGCAAGCTTTTAAGCAGCTTAGTTATTCAAAAATTAAATAGGAGTCCTAAATATATGTTACTTTATGAATTAAGTAGTTACTCCGAGTCTAGCAGAGGACATATTGTTGAGTTGCCCTGTCAGAAGTGAAAAACCTTTTTAAAGTCGGATGTGTATTCACTCCAAACTAATTTTCCACAACCCGTCTAGCGGATTGGACAGTTGGAATTGACTATCATTGCTACCGAGCCAATTATTGTCATACACCAACCCCACACTGAATATTCTATTTAGAGGATATTGTCCTAGTTTTCCAAAACCTTCAATATTCTTTGAGTCAGCGATCGCTTGCTGGTTCAACTGTATAGTTGTTTGGTTGCCGTCGTCAAAGTAAATTGTGGCTCGTTTGTTGTGAAAGCGCACCTGAACTTTGTAGACCCCACCAGTTGCATAGTAATAAGCTGTAGCAGGTAGCTTTTGACCGTCAATATTTTGTCCTTTAAGCTCAACTGCCATAGCAGGACTGCATAGCAGCAACAGGATTGGCAAGACTGACCCTAAAACTTTCATTGGTAGTAACAAACACTTTCAATCAACTACTTTCTACTTTAAAACATAAGTAGAGCGACTTACAGCAGATTTCAAGTTGGTGAAGTACACAAGTTAAGTCTGTTACCCAGATGTAAAACGTGTTTACTTCTGAATTCTGCTGTAAGTTTCACAGCCAACGCCAGAAAATCGTGTTTCCATAGTCTTGTAGAGAGACGCGAGATAGATATCGCGTCTCTAACCTTACTCCCTACTCATTAAATAAATCCAAGTCTGTGACAGCACCAACACTACTAGAGGAAACTAACTTAGCATATTTTGCTAAGATGCCTTTTGTATAACGGGGTGGACGGGGTTGCCATTTAGCACGGCGACTGGCTAATTCTGCATCAGAAATGTTGATTTGTAACAAGCGAGAATTAGCATCAATAGTGATGCTATCACCTTCTTCGACTAGAGCGATCGCACCACCAACGGCGGCTTCGGGAGCAACGTGTCCGACTACCATCCCGTAAGTACCACCTGAAAAGCGTCCATCAGTAATTAACGCCACTGCATCGCCTAAACCTGCACCAATAATTGCTGAGGTGGGTGCTAACATTTCCCGCATCCCAGGACCACCTTTGGGGCCTTCGTAGCGGACGATAATTACATCACCGGCTTTAATCTTACTTGCAAGGATGGCATCTAAGCATTCTTCCTCGGAATCAAAAACTCTTGCAGAACCGGTAATGCTGGGATTTTTTATCCCGGTAATTTTTGCTACTGCTCCCTCTGTAGCAAGATTCCCTTTCAAGATAGCTAAGTGACCTTGGGCATACATTGGGTTATTCCAAGGACGAATCACATCTTGATTCGTGGGTGGTTTATCGGGAACATCTGCTAAAATTTCGGCAATGGTTTTACCTGTGATGGTGATACAGTCGCCGTGAAGTAATCCATGTACCAAGAGCATTTTCATCACTTGAGGGATACCACCAGCTTGATGTAAGTCTGTGGCAACATATCTACCACTGGGTTTTAAATCGCATAAAACCGGGACACGACCGCGAATAGTTTCAAAATCATCTAGATTAAGTTCTACACCAGTTGCACGAGCGATCGCTAGAAAATGTAACACGGCGTTAGTTGAACCACCCACAGCCATAATTACAGAAATAGCATTTTCTATAGATTTGCGCGTAATAATGTGCCGGGGTAACAATTGATTACGAATTGCTTCTACTAATACCTTGGCTGATTCTTCAGTGCTATCAGCTTTTTCGTCATCTTCCGCCGCCATTGTGGAAGAATAGGGTAAACTCATACCCATCGCTTCAAAAGCCGAGGACATAGTATTGGCTGTGAACATCCCACCACAAGAACCAGCACCAGGACAAGCGTGGCGTTCTACTTCCATCAGTTCGGTGTCGTCAATTTTACCAGCACTGTATTCACCCACAGCCTCAAAGGAACTCACAACAGTCAAGTCACGGCTGTTGTAGTGTCCGGGTTTAATTGTCCCACCGTAAACAAAGATAGCCGGAATATTCATCCGTGCCATTGCAATCATTGCCCCTGGCATATTTTTATCACAGCCACCGATGGCAATCACGCCATCCATACTTTGACCATTACAGACGGTTTCAATGGAGTCAGCAATTACTTCTCGTGACACTAAGGAATATTTCATTCCCTCAGTTCCCATCGAAATCCCATCACTAATAGTAATTGTGCCGAACATTTGCGGCATTGCCCCGGCTAGTTTAATTCCAGCTTCAGCTCTGAGTGCTAGTTGATTAATTCCCATATTACAGGGAGTAATGGTGCTGTAGGCATTAGCCACACCGACAATTGCTTTCTTAAAGTCTTCATCCTGAAAACCTACTGCACGCAGCATAGCCCGATTTGGCGATCGCTGTACCCCTTGTGTGACAACTTTACTTCTGAAATTCTCTGACGTTGTTTTTTCACTCATGGCTCTGGCCTCAATCAAATCTCTGTACGAGTATGATATGTAGCCTTTTTTGAGATGTCCAATATATATTTGTTTAGAATTGAGACTTATACAGTATCAAAAAGATGGGACTAAGAAATCTGTGCTACTTTATTGCTGTAGCCGAGGAATTAGCCAGAAATCGAATGGCTCTCTGCGTTCATATTACTCACCCACAGAAATTATCAACCCTCAACTCGCGCCACACATCAGACGGTTGCCAGCCAGAGTTACCAACAGAGCGCAAAGGGCGATAGTGTTCCCAGATGTAGTCCGATTCGGATGCTTCGATGTACACAGGTAGATTTGGTTCAACCACCGATTCAAAAATATCTTGACTCTCAGGCATCTCAATCGGTTCTGTCGATGGTGGAGTTACTTCTGTTGTCTTGCGAATTGGGTTAGCAGTTTTTTTGATGAGTCGTTGCATATTCATAGTCATCATTTGGCTTTCCATAAGGTAGGATATCCCAGAATACATTAAGTTATTAGACGATCCGAAATATTTTGTTGGAAAAAGTTTGGCCTTGCATAAATGCGGCATAACTTAGCTAAGTACAGGTACTTATCTATACTTTAAACCTCAAGGTAACAATAAAATTGAACGTTTAAGCATATCTACTGGTTTGGAATAGCATAATGTTTTTCGATAGCGAAGCGGTAGCGACGTTAGGAGCGTCTATAGGCGTGCAAGATAATCACCTAAAGGTGTATTTTCACCTTATACTCTGGTCATATATGTTTTACTGACGATATGATCTTCTGGGTTAATAAAACTGGAGTAAACTTCCATCCGTTCGTTACATAAAAATAGCATTGCCAACTGCAAACAATGTCCCATAAAGGTTTAAATCTTTCAGCACTATGGTTTCCTAAAAGCCAAGCTAAAATTCCAAAAACGTTCCCCTCATCAAGAGGGATTTAGCAACAAAATTAACTAGCAATTTTATCAAGAAAAACATGAATAACATTAAATCTTCTAACCAAGTAAAACGCAAATTTTTCAATCATATTGCTGTCAAAACGCTATTATTTGCAATAACACTATTATTTACAATAGTTTTATTAAATCATAGCACTACTGGAGTAACTGTTGTACCTCAAGCCCTGCGTTCTGATATCAAGGTTCGCAATATTATTAATACATTATCAGTCTCTCCTTCTGTGCGTATTGTAAAAGATCCACAAAACAATACTCTCTATTACCTCAAACGAAATGGTGAAATTTATCAAGTGAATTTAGCCTCCTCTACTAGAACCCCTGTGTACAACTCTAGTAATCATAATTTAAGTGAAACTCAAGGTATGGCAATTGGCCCTAACGGCACAATTTATTTAGTTGGCAATGCAGACCTTGTGAATAACCAAACTCAAGCAATTATTGTTAAAGGTGTAATTAATTCGAGTACAAAACAGCGTATCTGGTCTATCTTAGCTAAGAGTGAAGCCTATCCCAAAAGCAAAACAGCTTATGACCATCGGTTCAACGGCGTAGTTGTTAGCCTGGATGGTAACTTTATCTATGTGAATAGCGGTTCTCGTACCGATCATGGTGAGGTTCAGTCTGTTGATGGCCTATATCCCAATACTCGCGAAGTCGGATTAACTGCCTGTATACTCCGTCTTCCTAGTAATGGTAACAATCTCTTTCTGGCAAACAATCGAGCAACTTTAAAGACAGCTGGCTATATTTTTGCCGAAGGAATACGTAATACTTTCGATATGGCTTTTGCGCCCAATGGGGATTTATTTGGCACAGAAAATGGCCCAGATCGCGATATGTCAGAAGAATTAAATTGGCTACGCTTAGGTGGGAATTACGGTTTCCCTTGGCGTATTGGTGGAACAGATAATCCACAACAATTTCCCAATTATAATCCTGCCACTGACCGATTGTTAAGCCCTCAATTTAACGCTATCCAAAAGGGCTACTATCGCAACGATCCAACCTTTCCTATTCGGCCTACTGAAAATTTGATTGAACCAATTCCTAATCTTGGCCCGGACGCAGACAATTACCGCGATCCTGTAGATGGAAAAATCAAAGATGCTAGTGTTCTTGGGCAACCTTTTAGCACTTTTACAACACACCGTTCTCCTTTAGGCTTAGTTTTTGATACACAAGGAGTAATGAGTCCAGAATTTAAGAGAGATGGATTTATGTTGAGTTGGACACCAGGCGATCCCACTGGCGAAACATTAATAGGTCCTTTTAAAGATGCCAGCCAAGACCTACTACATTTAAAGTTAACTAAAGTCGGAAATACCAACTATAAACTTAATGCTACGCGCCTGGTCACAGGTTTTAGTAATCCCATTGATGCTGAGATTATTAGCAATAAGATTTATGTTCTGGAATATGGTGGAAATCAAGGGATTTGGGAAGTCTCTATGCCTACCAAATGAAGTAAATTGGGTATTTCTGCATTACTTAATCGAAATTAGGCACCCAAGCTATCCCGATTGAAACAAGCTCGTACTCCTGACGCTTGTTTGCACCCCTCGTCCTGGCATAAGAAACGTTTTTTCACAGCTTTATATAAATCTCTGCGTCTCATTGACTCGTCAGGTAATTTCACCAACCGTCATGATGAAAAATGTCGTGGGCTTTAATGGTATTGGCATTCTTAGAGAATTGCATTACGCAAAAAAAGCGATAATGCTATAGTAGTATAGGGAATTCAGCAAGATTTCCCTAAATTTACAGCATTTGAATGTAGAATATATACTCAAATGTCTGAATAAATAGTTGGAGAGGTGTCCGAGCGGTTCATGGTGACGCACTCGAAATGCGTTTTGGGGAAACCCAACGGGGGTTCGAATCCCCCCCTCTCCGTTCAAAAGATTACTGGAAATTTACTACAATGTGGCTGAAATTTGCCTACCTTTAGGAAGGGTCTTGAACAACTTGTCTGTTTATTTGCAAATTAGATAGGATTATCGTTCAATATTTACGTAGTCAAATATTTGCCAAAAACACTAAAATATACACTGCTAACACAGATTTTACAGCTTTTTGGGATAAACTAATGCCATCGTGTGAGGAGTGAACGATGGTAGATCGCAGCTTGGGGCGAGTATTCTCATTTAGTCTGATCAGCATTTGTTTATATCTGGGTATTAGTATAGGAGTCATTATCCGGCTTGGTCAATCACAGCGATTAAACGCTGCTACTATGCCTACTGAGCCTGTGCAATTTCCATTAGCTATTCCTGAACTTACGCCATCAAAAACACAACAACAAACCTTTCCAGATACTATTACCATCAAAGCCGTTGGAGATATTATTCCCGGCACTAATTTCCCTAACTATCGATTACCCCGCTTTCGAGATCAATTATTACCAAAGTCAGTGAGAACTCACTTGCAAGGATCTGATATCTTGTTTGGTAATTTTGAAAGTAGTCTAACTAATTATCCCTATACTGCCAAAGATATTAGTCGAGGACAAGTCTTTGCCTTTCGCTCTCCACCTGCATACGCCCAGCTTTTTGCTGAGGCTGGTTTTAATGTGTTCAATATGGCAAATAACCATGCTATGGACTTTGGCCCGGTAGGGTTCAAAGATACAATGAAAAATCTTCAGGCTGTGGGCATTGCAACATTAGGTCATAAAAATCAAATTCTTTATTTGGAAGCTAACAATATTCCTGTGGCAATGATCGGATTTTCTCCTTATGAAATGTATAATTCGATCCATGATTTAGGAGCAGCTAAAGCACTCGTGGCAAAAGCCAAAAATAAAGCCAATATTGTAGTAGTATCGATGCACGCTGGAGCGGAAGGAACGGGGGCACTACACGTTAAGAATCAAACAGAGTTTTTTTATGGAGAAAATCGAGGTAATGCGATCGCGTTTGCTCGAAACATGATTGATGCCGGAGCAGACTTAGTACTAGGACATGGCCCTCACGTTCCGAGAGCGATGGAAATTTATCAGGGAAAAATCATTGCCTATTCTTTAGGAAACTTTTTGGGATATCGGACTTTATCTACAAATGCCCAAACAGGTGACTCAATGATTTTAGAAGTCAAACTCAACTCAGCAGGAAATTTGGTCTCAAGTAAAATTATTCCCGTTCGGATGGATCGGCAGGGAATCCCTCATATTGATCGGAGTTTTCAAACTGTAAGACTTATGCGTTATTTGAATAATCAAGCTTTTCCCAAGAATCCGGTGAAGATTAATAAGAAGGGGGAAGTTGTTGTACAGAAGAAGCTTAATCCTTCCTAAAATAATTCGTAATTAGTTAATAGGAGTCAGCGCAATACTGCTCGCTTAAAGGGAAAAGGGTAAGGGGAAAAGGATTGGAAGGCTCGATATATAAGGTTTTTTCCCTTTAACATGAGTCCCTTTCCCCCAAAACCCGACAAGTATTGGGAGCCAGGGTAGTTGTGGACTTACCACACTGCTTTACTAGAATCCAAAATTTACTAGTTATTGTCATCTTGCGGTTTTTCCTCGAACTTCTGAATATTCTGGGGTTGGCTATTAGTCGGTGAATTTTGCTTTTCTAGTGTTGGTACTACCACAGCAGAAGGATCTGATTGTTTGGATTCTGTTGGTGGTGCTGGTGGTATAAATAGAGGTTTTGATGGAATTACGGGTTGAGGGGAAGCAGGATTTTGACTAGAAGCGGGTAAGTTATTTTGTGGGAATGGCAACGGTGCAGGAGCAGGGGAAGCTTTTCGAGATGAGCGGATTGCCCGTAGTTTCTCCACTAAGGAGGGTGTGGGAGAAACGCTAGGTGCAGGTGTGGATTGTTCGGAATCACCGCGTTGCGATTCTCTTGTAGGGCTGCTGGTAGATTCTTCTTGGGAAGAACGACGATTGCGGCGACGCTGCTTGGAATTAGAGACGGGTGCTTTTTCGCTTCTTGAAGTGGTGTTAGTCTCTTCACCTCCGGGTGAAGATGTACTATCAAAATTAGGTGCTTTCGCACCTGATTCTTGAGTTGGCTTTTCAACAAGTGGCTTGGCGGTCGGCTGCTGAAATTTGGGTAATATACTGGCGATCCCAAAACCTGCTGTCGCAGCAACTAGGGCTACACCCATACCAATAAATACTTTAGATGACCCCAGGTTTTTAGCCAGTACAGCTTCCTTAGCGATGCCTGGGTTGGGCTGCGCCAGCACAGATGGTCTATGAATAGAATTTTGGGCACTTTTCCCAATTAAAGTTGCTGCTTGCTGCGCAGATAAATTGACAGTTGGCACTGCGTAAGTGGGTAAAACTTGCGGTGTTCCATTCACCCCATTTCCAGGTAGCAATTGCAGCCACTCAGCAACTGTCGCTGGGCGAAAACGAGACTCTACCGCCATACCGCGCATTACCGCTTGGTTGACAGCAGCGCTCAAGTGTGGTTGCAGTTCGCGGGGGGAAGGCATTTGTTCGCGATCGCGCAATAATGCTGGCATGGGAACTTGGGCAGTCAACAGTGCATACAAGGTTGCTGCTAAACCATAAACATCCGTGGCGGGTGTGCGCGCCGCTTGCGTCATATACTGCTCAATGGGAGAATAACCCTCAGAAACCAAACCTGTGTGGGTCTGCCTGACACCGCCATTAAATTCCCTGGCAATGCCAAAATCAATTAGTATTACTTCCTGTGTTCCTTGACGAAGAATAATATTATCTGGTTTGACATCGCGGTGTAACAAACCGTTGTTGTGTACTACCTGCAACGCTGCCCCAATTTGCCGGATGTAATGAATTGCTGTGGCTTCTGGCAGAGTTATCCCTGGTAAAACAAATGCGTCTCCCAAGGTTTCGCCAGGAATGTATTCCATCACCATGTAAGGCAGTCCAGCTTCTACGAAAAAGTCACTAACTCGGACTATATTTGGGTGAATACACGTAGCTAATCGTCTGGCTTCATCTTGGAATTGGCGCTCGAATTTGGCAAAATCAGGATGTTGTCGCAGCCGTTCGTTGATGGTTTTCATCACCACCTCCTGACCCAAGTAGTGATGCGTAGCTTTAAAGGTAATGCCAAAGCCACCCCGCCCTATTTCTTGAATAAGGGTATATTTTCCATCCTGCAAAATTGTGCCTGCTAACATAAAGAGTCCTGAGTCCTGAGTGAGCAGATAAGTAGCGAGTCCTGAGTCTTGAGGGATTTCCCAAAAATTTTCCCATATTTTTATTGGGCAGGATTCTTGCCTGTCTATTTTATGGGATGATTTAGTTGTTGGAATTCCTGAAGTGAGAAAGACCTCCTCATGAGCACAACAGTTTTATCTTTCTCAGATGATAACGCGGGACTGCGGCCAGCCTAAACCGGAAGATCGGCTAAAGTGATTTTTGGGATTTGATAAAAGTCATTTTCAGAAAAGCTATTAAAACCCAAATTCATCAATTGAATATCTTCAAGCTAAAGCTTACCCACTTTAAGTTTGCAACAATTTGTCTTGGTATCGCCTGTAAGTTCTCTGTGCTGCTTCTAAGCTGAACGCTAGAGAGTTCAGGCTTCACATCCCCGATGACATTAATTTAGCACTACGACAAATAAAAAGTCACTGTACAGCGGGGGAGCAGAGGAGAAGTTGCAGTAAGTTTTTCCCCTCTGCCTCTTCCAATGCGTCATATCATGTTCGCTTGATTACTTATTAAATCCGAAGAACCCCACCCCGCCAAAGCTACGCTTCGTCTCCCCTCCCTGCTTGCGGGGAGGGGATTAAGGGGAGCCAGTGCGGTCTTGGGGTCTCCCCAAGTGGAGCATCTGGCGTGTGGGGTGCAATGACTGTGGAAATCATAATTAATTATCCGAACATGATATCATTCCCAATTTAGGGAAAGCTACCCTGCATAAGGATTACCGATTCTGTCTACAGAGACGTTGGAGGAAAATGGTAAACGACCTGGATTTAAGCGTGGTTCGGCTGCATAGCCCACAGGAACTAAAACAGCGATCGCTAAATCTGGATTATCTCCTGCACCAATCACTTCTTTTACCTTGTCTTCAAGCCAACCATTCATAAAACAGGTAGATAAACCTAGACTTTCAGCTGCTAACACCAAATGGGTAGCAGCGATAATCGCATCTTTGATCGCATACTCCCGTTGCTTATCTCCCAGTGTCTCTTGAAATTGCGGAATAGCAGTTTTAAAATAATTAGCTGTGCTTTCATTCCATGCCCCAGTTGCAAGAGCCTGTTCAATTATCGGGTTCAAGTTTTTTTCAGATGCACTTGCATCAGCAGCAAAAACAAAAGTAACTGGTGCTTGGACAATTTGCTGTTGATTCCAAGCAGCTGCTGATAAGGCTGCCTTTTGCGCCTCATCTTGCACGAGAATAATTTGCCAGTCCTGAATATTGAAACTGCTGGGCGCAGCCACGGTTAACTCTACCAGTTGCTTGAGTAGTTCTGGGGCGATGGGGTCTGTTTTAAAAGTTTTGATAGAACGACGTTGAGCGATCGCACTGGGTACATCTAAAGGTTGGGTTTGGATGATGGAACTCATGAAATTCTCCTAATAGTTGGATTATGACCAAATAATTCGTAAATTGTGATTAGAATATAAGCGAATTTATTTATCCATGAAACAAAAACAAAAATTATTTCTTGTTTCCGAACAAATAACTTGCCTACAATACCGCAAGGGACTATTACAAGTTACGAATTATGCATTAGCTACTGGCTCATTAGCAGGCGACCAAAATGGATAATCTGTATATCCTTCTTCACCACCACCGTAAAAGCTTGCTTGATTTGGTTCATTTAGTGGTGCATTCAAAGCCAAGCGTCGGGGTAAATCGGGATTTGATATAAATAATGTGCCAAAGGCAACTAAATCTGCTGCTTTGTTTGCCAGTACAGCATTGCCTTTTTCACGAGTATAGCCACCATTGACGATGAGAGTACCTGTAAAGCGATCGCGTATATGACTAGTGGGTACTATTATCCCGCCATGTCTAATATCTGCTTCTGTTGCCTCATAAATATGCAGATATGCCAAATTAAACCGATTTAACGCTTGAGTCGCATAACCGAATGTCTCCAGGGGATTGGAGTCACGCATATCGTTAAAAGTCCCGCTAGGAGAAAAACGCACCCCAACTCGGTTAGAATCCCACACACTAGTTACCGCCTCTGTTACCTCCAATAGGAATCGGGCGCGATTTTCAATGTCACCTCCATATTTATCTGTGCGTTGATTCGTGCCATCCCGGAGAAACTGATCTATTAAATAACCATTAGCTGCGTGAATTTCCACGCCATCAAACCCAGCTGCTAGGGCATTTGCCGCTCCCTGACGGTACTGTTCAACTATCTGTGGTATTTCTGAAGTTTCTAAAGCACGAGGAGTAACAAAAGGTTTTGACCCCTCATAAGTTGCAGCCTCACCTTTAGGAGTAATGGCAGAAGGTGCTACAGGTAAAACTCCATTCGGTTGTAAATCAGGGTGAGAAATCCTGCCTACGTGCCATAGTTGCAGAAAAATTCTGCCTCCGTGCTGATGTACGGCATCGGTTACTAACTTCCATCCTTCCACCTGTTCTGATGAATGAATTCCTGGTGTCGCGGGATAGCCTTGTCCTTCAGGAGTTACCTGTGTTGCTTCAGAAATAATCAGCCCGGCGGAAGCACGTTGGACGTAGTAAGTAGCATTCAGTTGGTGTGGCACGTTTCCCTCACCTGCCCGATTTCGGGTTAAGGGTGCCATCACTATCCGGTTAGGTAGTTCCAGATTTCCTAACTGGTAAGGAGAGAATAAGTTGATATCAGTATTCATGTCGCTTTTGCTCCAATTCAAAATGACGCTCGCAGACTCGCTTTAAGCGAAGCCATGCCGAAGGCTTTACGCTGCGCTAACAAAATTTGGAACTCCACATTTGCGAGATCAGGAGAACAAAAAAAGATTTTTCCCCATACCCAATTTTGCGTGCAGGGCATTACAGCTATTTTCAGGTAAATAGCCTATGCGGTTGTGGTTCAAATACTAAACAATCGACCGAATAACGCCACCATCTACCCGCAAAGCTGCACCATTTGTTGCTGATGCTACGGGACTAGAAAGGTAAACTACGATCGCTGCTACTTCTTCATTAGTTGCAAAACGTTTAATTAAAGAACTTGGACGCACATTTTGAAAAAATTCAGCCTCAACTTCAGCGCGAGTAATACCGCGTTCTTGTGCCAAGTTGGTGATAAAATCTTCAACTCCTTCGGAACGAGTTGGCCCTGGTAGGACGGAGTTTACCGTGACTCCAGTCCCGATAGTCATTTCTGCTAGACCTCTGGCGATTGCAAGTTGTGCCGTCTTTGTTGTGCCGTAGTGAATCATTTCCACTGGGATCTGAATAGCAGATTCGCTGGAAATAAAAATTATCCGCCCCCAGTTTTGCTCTAGCTGCTTTTGCAGATATTGCCGACTCAAACGGACTCCACTGAGGACGTTAATCTCAAATATGTTTAACCAATCTTTATCAGTAATATCAAAGAAGGTTTTTGGCTCATAAATACCCACATTGTTTATGAGTATATCAACGTGAGGAACCTCTTGAATGAGTTTCTCTACCCCTGATGCAGTGCCAGCGTCAGCAACAACACCAGAAACTTTCGCGTCGGGTGTAGAATGCTTAATTTTAGCGATCGCTTGAGCTACTCTTTCTTCAGACCGACCGTTGACAATCACTGATGCACCCTCTTGAGCTAGCCCAAGAGCGACGGCCATTCCAATACCTGCGGTTGAGCCACTAACCAGTGCGGATTTACCATGCAATTTCAAGTCCATTTCGCTCTTTCCCCGTTAATTGAAACAAAATGAGCAGGGGACTGGGGACTAGGAAGTAGGAGAGATGAGGGAGATGAGGGGGATAAACAAAACTCCTCACTCCTCACTCCTCACTCCTCACTCCTCACTCAGCACTCCTAACTCAGCACTCAGCACTACTCCTCACTCCTCACTCCTAACTCAGCACTCAGCACTCAGCACTCCTAACTCAGCACTCAAATTAAAGATGCTGTGCTAAGGTCTTATTCAAGGTAGTTTTTGGAACCGCCCCTACGACAGTATCAACCTGGCGACCTCCTTTAAAAACCATCAATGTCGGAATGCTGCGAATTCCATAGTGGCTAGCGACAGTAGGATTTTGATCTGTGTTCAACTTCACAAATTTCACCTGTCCTTCGTATTCAGCAGCAACTTCATCGACGACTGGGCCCACCATCCGGCAAGGGCCGCACCACGGTGCCCAAAAGTCCACTAATACCGGAATTTCACTTTCCAAGACTTCTTGCTTGAATGTGGCTTCTGTGACGTTTGTAATGGATGACATAAATTGCCTTCCTACTTAATTCTATTATTCGATAATATCGAATAATAAAAATATATGCCACCTGATGAGATAATGCAACTATGAGATTCCTTTATCATCCAGATAGAAAAAATATTTCTTTACCGGGCGTGTTGTATGCATTGGGCGATCCCGTGCGGCTAGAGATTGTGCGGCTGTTGGCGACTGAAGGGGAACAATGCTGTGCGAGGTTTGATTTTGCGATCGCTAAGTCTACGATGTCCAACCACTTTAAGATTTTGCGAGAGTCAGGGATAGTCTTTACACGCAAAGAAGGGACACATCACATTAACATCCTGCGGCGTGAAGATTTAGAGGTGCTATTTCCAGGGTTGTTGGATGTGGTATTGAAAGCCGCTCAACCATTGCCTTTTGAACCCGCCAGTGCCAAACAAACAGCTTCAAAGATTTAGGGGTATTGGGCATGACCTGTTTAAGAATCTGCTCGTTTTTCAATTTGTGTTTCTAAATCAGCAAAGATAATATCATGTTGTTCTTGAAAAGTCCTTGGAGTAGAGATAAACCTAAATCTGTAGAGAGTAAATCAATACCGTCGATAATTTTGGGTATCTGATCTCGATTGACTTGCAGAACGAGAAAGCATTTCTCCCTGTAATCTGCTCTTTCCTAAAAGAGGGCAATGTTTCCTAGAAACAAGAAGTAGTAAGCCAGGAACTATGAGGCAAAACTGTCGGCGCATCAGCCGTTAGTACAACTTCACCTTTAGTATTTTTCACCCAGCCTTGCGCTTCCACAATTGGCGCTGGACTGGAACTATTTGCCTGATTTGAAACATTTGTACTAGAGTGGTTTTCACCCTTTGGGTTGAGAGTTACCCAATCTACTTGAACTGCATCGGGAGTGAGGGGTTGGCTTCTGGGATTGGGTGGTAAGCCACCGCGTCCGGCGATCGTAAAACTACTTTCATTTTGTGCTGTACGGGCTTGACAGACTTGCGACACTTGACTATTAACTGGGACGGCTGGTAAGTTAATTAATCCTTGATAGGGATCAACATTAAGCGTGTTGATTTCTACAATGCCGTTTAAATCAGGTCTTGTTTGGGAAATTGCTGTAATATCATTTGTCTGAAGTTTACGCGGGTCTGGGTTTGGATCGTTAGGGCGCAACCTCTTAAGGTCTTCGCTAGTTAGTGAGGCAATTCCAAAAATCTTAGTAGCGTTGATTGTGACTGTTCCCCCATTACCATTGTAGGCATTGGCGGTGATGTCGCTGTTTTCATTTGGTTTAGCAACGATGAAGCCATTAGGGGCATTGATGGTGATCTTACCGCCATCTCCACCAGCCCCTTCAGTGCCTGCGGTAGCAGATATCTGGCTATTACCACTTAGGAACAACAAATCTAGGTCGTGGAGTGTAATATTACCACCATTACCGGATGCGGTTTCAGCAGTGATTTCCCCTTCATGATCTAAACGAATAAAAGGAGATTTTACCTGAAGGTTGCCTGCACCCTTTGATCCTCGAGAGCGAACAAACAAGCCACTGTTAGCAGACTCATCCTCAACAAAGTTCCCATCAATTCCTCGGACACGGCGTTTGAAGGCAGCGCTGCCAGATATAATCACTCTATCAGTAGCATTAACTGTGATATTACCTGCAAGCCCACTGCTGCCTGTGAAAGCATTAGCAAGGATTTGTCCACCATTAACCGCTTCCAAAGTATTCGCGTTCACCGTGATATTGCCAGCATTTCCCTGACGGAAAGTGCGGGCATCTACAACCCCATTGTCTGCTATCCGCAAAGCATTGGTATTAATAACGATGTTTCCTCCTTGCCCCTCTTGAATGGTACGTGAAAATAACCCACTTGCCGTTTTATTAATGGCAAATCCAAAAACATTAACAGCTTCAGTTGCATTAATTTCTATCTGTCCACCGTTTCCTTGACCACGAGTACCAGTAGCTATCTGCGCGCCATTTCCCACAATTAACTGCCTAGTAATAATTGTTAAGTCTCCGGCATTGCCAACGTTTGTTGTTTGAGTAGATAACAAACTAGGGCTTGGCTCACTATTAGATGATATTCCTGTTCCCTTCAATTCCACCAAATCCCTAGCATCCACAAACAAATTTCCCCCGTTTCCTTGACCACTACTAATAGTTAATATTTGTGCTCCATCTTGGACACTCAAGCGTCTGGTATCAATTGTCAAGGTTCCAGCATTTCCAGCACCGGAAGTTACAGTAAACAAGCCGCTATTAGCATCAATTAGTTCCACGGAATCAGTGGCGGTTACAGTCAAATTTCCCCCCTGTCCCTCACCTGAAGTAGAAGTTGATACTCGCGCTCCATTCTGAGAACTTAACCTTCGAGTA
>NZ_JAVRCE010000002.1:67489-209039 GCF_034530915.1 Nostoc sp. DedQUE09 | reverse complement strand
CTGTTAGTTCCACGGAATCAGTGGCGGTTACAGTCAAATTTCCCCCCTGTCCCTTACCTGAAGTAGAAGTTGATACTCGCGCTCCATTCTGAGAACTTAACCTTCGAGTAGTAATTGTCAAGTTTCCAGCATTTCCAGCACCTTGACTTTCAGTAAACAAACCGCTATTTGTTATTCCTGTTAGTTCCACGGAATCAGTGGCGGTTACAGTCAAATTTCCCCCCTGTCCCTTGCCCAAGGTGCCAGCCCTTATCCTTGACCTATCCCCCTGAATACTTAACTGTCCGGTTTGAATCGTCACATTTCCTCCGGTTCCTATTGCTTCTGGAGGATCAACATCGGCTGTAATCTGTGAACCTTCAGTGACAGTCACCGTCTTTTTTGTGTGGACAAGCACCTCTCCACCAGCTTCTGTACCTTTTGTGTCGGCATAAATCAATGAGCCTTGAGTTAAAGCCAAATTATTGCTCTGAATCTGAACATCACCACCCCCAGCACCGCTAACATCAACATACACTCTATCTTCCAATCCAATATCGCCAAAATTATTTACAGAGGCGTACCCCAATACCCAATCATTGTCTTGCTGGTTCAAGCTCACTTCTCCAACACCAGCCACACTACCTAGCTCAATCCGTCCTCCTGGAACTGCCAAATTTGGTTGTCGTGGTTCTAAAGCTGCTCGTTCACCTCCCTGCAACGTCACCTGACCGCCCACGAGTGCTAAAGTTTTACCAGGTTGTACTTTTAGGTCAGATCCTTCTACACGAATACTTCCTGCTGTTCCTTCAAATTGCAAGCCAATGGGAACATTTACTGTTAGTAGAGGTGTGCTTTGGAGAGGAAATGCGCTAAACAGAGCGCCATCTGCAAATTTAATGCCGTTTGCTGTAGTTGCGATCAAAGAACCTTTGATATCCAATTGAGCATTAGGACCAAAAATAATGCCATTGGGATTGAAAAAAAACAAATTAGCAGAGCCATTGGCTTTAATCACACCCTCAATTAGAGAAACAGAACCACCTGTAACACGGCTGATGATATTTTGAATATCTAAAGTGTTGTTGAAGTTAGCCTGAGTGCCACCTGGTACAGAAAACTGCTCAAAACTATGGAAAAGATTACTTCCAGCTTGAGTTCCTCCTTCAATAATTCTAGTATTCCCCTCTAATTGGACAGTGGAATTATTCGGTAAAGTGCCATCAGGCGTAATTTGAGCAAAGGTGCAATCTCCAGTATTGAAATATGTGCCGCTAAGAGCTAAAGAAATCATTAACCTTAAAAGCCAGCACGAACCGCCTAAGTTTTCAGTCATTTGATGAATTTCCCTGAATAACAGAAATGATCGGATCTTTGTGTGCAGTTTAAACCGCAAAAATTATAAATTTTTGTAAAGAAATGGCACAATTTGCAGAAAAATTTATGCTGCAACTTGGGTTATTAAATAGAGGTAATTTTACCTCTAAGGAAAAACAATCAATTGGGTGATTACTATGCATTATTCCTTAAAAATGAAAATCCTGGATTTAGACTATATTGAATCAATTGTTGAACAGGACATCACATCTGTGGAGGCTGGAAAAATTCTAGGAGGAACACTAATTATAAGTAAGCCTCAACAACTAGCCCCTGAAAAAAGTCTAGTAGAAACACTAAGTGTAAGTAAGTCTCAACTAGTGCTTAAGGTGGACGTGAAGTTGGACATTAATCTGTCTACAGTAGAGCCAATAGTGCCTATACCTATACCTATCCCTGTTCCTGTTCCTCCGTGGCATATAGGGGAAAGCAAACTAGATTTACAGTTACAAATCGCTGTGTGACTTAAAGAATAATGTGATTGTTTTTACATCAAGTGTCCCTAAGTCAGAACTTAACATTTAAAGGAGTTTGAGAATATTTGAATGCAATTAACTTTGCAACTGCCATTTGAGCGATCGCTCTAGTTCCTGCACAACGGAATAATAAGCATTCCAGCAATACTTTTGCGGACATTTGATTCTTTAAACCACAATTTTTCTGATTACTACATCTGGAAATTGGCTCTAGTCGCCATTGTTTTTGTTGTAGTAGCGATCGCTGTTGCCGATGTTTACGTCTAAAGAAGCCGTAGGTTAATCTAATAATAAGGGGTTGTTTGAAAAGTTCTCTTCTCGGTAACAAAAAGTTTTACATCCCCCTAAATCCCCCAATTTATCGGGGGACTTTAATTCCAGTTCCCCCCTTTTTAAGGGCAGGGGTGTTTCATTCCCTAGAGAGCTTTAAAAATTAAGGCTTCTAGCAATTAAAAATTGGTTATTTTGTTACCAACGTGCTGAGAAAGTAAATTATTTTACTGGTATTTAAGTGCTTCAATGTTCATCTCATGCTCTCCAGTGAATTCTAAAATTTGGAGTTGAGATGCGATCGCTCTACTATATTGATCTAACTCTCAATAATTTCGAGTCGCTGCTTGTGCTTTTATAATCGAGCAATAGTATAGTATTGCTACTAATTTGCAATTAATCTTATGACTTTAAATCAACTTAGCTAAGATAGCAAGTAATTTTTAATTAAAAATATTATTATCTTTTACTCAAAAAATAACCTCTAAAAAATCTATCACAAGATAGATGACAAAACTGACTTTATTCTAAATTGATGCCTTAAAAAGACTTATATATAAGGATTTATCGCACAACGTTAGTCAGATTTATAAAATTCAGAAGTTTTGATAAATGCTTGCTCAGGCGTACCCTTTATGATAATGTCTCCTAATAGCACTAGAGTTAGATGCAAATTAGTCGCAGATAGCTTTTAAGGATTTCTAGAATTAGTGTCAAGCATTATTGATAATATGCAATCGCTGGCCTATTCGGCATCTGTGGGCTTGATGCTACTTCAAAAGCATTATTCCCGCACTAGTAGTATGGAATTTTTATCAACTTATGGTGCAAAAATTATAGCGCCAGCTTTTGCTGGCTACTCATACCATGTAATCGGCTTGGTGGGAATTTCGCTGATTGATATCCTGATTTTTACTTGTGCAATTACTACTGTGCTTTTAATACACATCTTACAACCACCATTTAAAGAAGTTCATCAAGTTTTTGAACCAGCAATGAAACCAGATGGTTAGCTAGCATGGCTTTTTGGTAATAAGTTTGGCATAGACAAAGCTGCTGGGATGCCACTGTTATACGTTCTATGTTCTTTACGTATGTTGCTAGTGGGTGTGTTTGGATTTAATGTCCGTTTGTTACAGAGTATAGACGAAAGTCACTAAATTTTTCCAGTCAAATTAATTTAATCGAACCATCATGTTGAATATTGGGATGTATTTGTGGCAATTTAATCAGCCAATACTGAAAAAAAAATTCTCTAGATTTTTAGCTTTTATCCTTAGTGCCATTTTAGTTGTAGTTTTGGCAAATAACAGTTTTGCGACTGCACCGAATACGACAGAAATATTATGGGATACTTACGGCATACCGCATATATCTGGTAAAGATGCTCCAAGCGCTTTCCAGGCATTTGGTTGGGCACAAATGCAGAGTCACGCTAACTTGCTGTTGCGCCTCTATGGTCAAGCTAGGGGAAAAGCAGCCGAATACTGGGGAGAAGAGTATTTAGAATCTGATAAATGGGTACTGACGATGGGAGTACCCGATCGTGCTAATTCTTGGTATCGGGCACAAAGTCCAACTTTTCGTAGTTATATAAATGCCTTTGCCAATGGAATAAATACTTATGCCAAAGCCCATCCTGATTTAATTGACGATCAAGTAAAAATAGTATTACCTGTCAAGCCAGAGGATGTGTTGGCGCATTTGCAAAGAGTGCTGTATTTTACTTTTGTCGTCAGCCAAGAACAGGTAACAGGTATTACTCATACTCAATCGGAAGCTGGTTCTAACGGTTGGGCGATCGCACCTAAACATTCTGCCAGTGGCAAGGCGATGTTGCTGGCAAATCCCCACTTGTTATGGTCGGATTTATTTGTCTGGTACGAAGCACAAATTACTGCCCCAGGAATGAATGCTTCTGGCGCAGCGCTGGTGGGAATTCCGGTTTTAACAATCGCTTTTAACGATTATTTGGGTTGGACTCATACCGTCAACACTCACGATGGTTGGGATGTATACAAGTTGAAATTGGCTGATGATGGTTATCTTCTCGATAACAAAGTCCGTCCTTTTACAACATCAAAGTTTTTGTTAAAAGTCAAGCAAAAAAATGGCTCGTTTGTCGAACAACCATTATTAGTCAAAAGTTCTGTCCACGGTGCAGTCGTTCAAGAAAAAGATGGGTTTGCTGTGGCGCTGCGGGTTGTCGGTGCAGATCGTCCCCGTGTGTTGGAACAGTGGTGGGATATGGCGCGTTCCCAAAACTTAAGCCAATTTCAAAAGGTATTGAAACGCTTGCAACTACCGATGTTTACCGTCATGTATGCAGACCGAGAAGGACATATCATGCACTTATTCAACGGTCTGGTGCCAATTCGTCAACAGGGAGACTTTCAATACTGGCAAGGTTTAATTCCTGGCGACACATCTAAGACTTTGTGGACAAAAATGCACCCATACAAAGATTTACCGCGTGTAATTGACCCGCCTAGCGGTTGGTTGCAAAATGCTAATGATGCACCTTGGACAACGACTTTCCCCACTGTCATCAAAGCAGATGATTATCCTGCTTATATGGCTCCACGAGGAGAAATGGATTTCCGCGCCCAAAGTTCTGCAAAAATGCTGGCTGAAGATCCAAAAATTTCTTTTGCGGAAATGATTAAGTACAAACATTCCACCAAAATGGAACTTGCAGAACGCATCCTCGATGATTTAATTCCCGCGGCTCAAAAATATGGCGATCAATTAACTCGTCGTGCTGCTGATATTTTAGCTGCTTGGAATCGCAATGCTGATGCTGATAGTCGAGGCGCGGTATTGTTTTCTTTTTGGTGGCAAGAAATGGATAAAAACCAAACCTTCAGTATTCCTTGGAGTGAGAACTCGTGGAATACCACACCCAATGGTTTAAAAGACCCAGAAAGTGCTGCAAAAGCGCTGCAAATAGCTGCTGCGAAAGTTGAAAAAGCTTATGGAAAACTAGATGTTGCTTGGGGTGAAGTCTTCCGAGTGGGTAGCGGAAACTTAGATTTACCTGCCAATGGTGGCGATGGGGATCTAGGAATATTCCGCGTCCTCAATTTTGCTCCAGCTAAGGATGAACGCTTTCAAGCCGTCGCTGGTGATAGTTATGTTGCGGCCATTGAGTTTTCGCAACCAGTAAAAGCAATGGCTCTCATCAGCTACGGTAACGCCACTCAAACCGGTTCGCCCCACATTACCGACCAACTACCACTGTTTACTCGCAAGGAACTGCGTCCTGTTTGGCGAACTCGTACAGAAGTATTAGCACATTTGGAGGAACGCAAAACTTTTTGACAGCTATGAGTTATGGATCAATTGTCTGTCTTTACAGTTGGAAAATTGCCCTGGCGATCGCACTTATTAATCTGCCTTTGCCAGCGTTGTCAGAAAACAAACAACTAAATAATTACCAACCACAAATTCTTCAGACTGAGATTAGTGATCGCGATCTGAAAATCATTGAGCAGTTAGTTGCGATCGCCCAACGTCAGTCTTCGCAGGTACAGGAGGCAAAAGCTGCAATGGGATGGAGTGCTTTCACCGATGTTTTGAGTGTTGAATTTTCACCATCTCAAACCAACACCAACTACAACTTGCCCGATGTAACATCCGAAAGTCAACGTAGTTTTGCGATCGCAATGACAATTGACCCGATTAAACTTTTGAACATCATTCAGCAATTACCGATGAGAAAAGCTCGTTGGCATGAAGTTAAACAGCAAAAACGGGTAGCAGTTGTACAATACTATCTTGCTTACTTACAAGCCCGTCAAGCTACAAAAATCGCCGCTTATCGAATGCAACAGCTTGCCCTTGTAGGAGCAAAAACTGAGCTGATTGGTAGCGTGAAATCCCAAGTAACTTTACCCCATCGAGTTAGCCAAATGGCAAATCCTGACTATGTTGCAGCGGCAACGGAAATGCTAAATACAAACGCACGCGATCGCTTGGCATTAGAAGAACTAGCAGCTTGTGTTGGCTTATCTTCACAAGCAACAATTACACTGCTTGAAGCCAGTAATTTGAACAATGAGTAGATCAGTGCCCTCATCGACCAGAGGATTGTTGTCATCCCTAACATTTCCCATTGCGGGTTTAATTGTGGGATTGCTAATTCTGCTGGGTTGTCTAATTTTCAGCGTTTCATTTGGTGCAGCAGATATTCCTCTGCATCAGATACTCACTGCCTTTATTCAGTTTGACGGTTCCAGAGAACATTTGATTATTCAAACTATTCGCTTACCGCGATCGCTTTTGGCAATATTGGTGGGTGCAGCAATGTCTACTGCTGGTGCAATTATGCAGGGTGTGACTCGTAACCCATTAGCCGATCCTGGGATTTTGGGGGTGAATGCAGGTGCAGCTTTTGCTGTAGTCATTAGTATTTTTATCTTTGGCACATCTGCTCCAAATGTTTATATTTGGTTTGCGTTTATTGGTGCAGGTGTCACCGTTGTCACTGTCTATGTTTTTGCTTCTCTTGGCCGTAGCGGAATAACTCCCTTAAATTTGACAATTGCAGGTGCAGCTATTAGTAGCTTACTCGCTTCACTTACAACGGGAATTTTAATAGTCAGCCAGCGAACTTTGGAAGAAATTCGCTTTTGGTTGGCTGGTTCCTTGGCGGGTATTGATGAAGGCATTATTTTACAAGTCTTGCCTTACATTTGTATTGGCACAATCTTGGCATTTGGTTTAGCAAGACAAATCACCATTTTAAGCCTGGGAGAAGATATTGCTAAAGGTTTAGGTCAACAAACTTTATGGATAAAAATTGCCGCGGCTGTCAGTGTTTTACTCTTAGAAGGCAGTTCCGTTGCGGCTGCGGGTTCAATTGGATTCATTGGTTTAGTTATTCCCCATATAGTTAGATTTGCCGTTGGGGTCGATTACCGTTGGATTTTGCCTTACAGTGCAATTTTTGGGGCAATATTACTTTTAGTTGCCGATATTTTAGGGCGATTATTAATTCGACCGCAAGAAATACCTGTGGGAATTATGACAGCTTTAGTTGGTGCGCCCTTCTTCGTTTATTTAGCGAAATCTCAGGTGAAAAAATGAAGAACAGTTCACTGATTTTCCGTTCTACAAAATTAGGATTCTCATTTCGTCTGCAAAATCAAGTTCCGAAGATATTATTTATCCTGACAATTATCACATTACTAGCGATGGTCATTAACACTTCTGTAGGAGAATACCCAACACCACCGCTAATCGTAATTAAAACTGTACTGGGAATAGATACAGGAAATCCAGATTATGCTTTTGTGATTAATACTCTACGTTTGCCAAGAATTTTAACTGCTTGTTTAGTAGGGATGGCTTTAGCAATTTCTGGCACAATTATGCAAAGTTTAACTCGAAATTCTTTAGCTGATCCAGGAATTATTGGGATTAATTCTGGTGCGAGCCTTGCGGCTGTGAGTGTAATTGTATTATTACCAAATGTTCCAGCAGGATTTTTACCTTTATCAGCCTTTGTTGGTGCATTCATTGCATCTTTATTAATTTACTTCTTAGCTTGGGATAGGGGACTCCATCCCGTTCGCTTAATTTTAATTGGTGTGGGAATTTCTGCTGTCGCGGGTGCTTTTACTAGTTTAATGGTGACATTTGGTCAAATTGATGATGTTAGTCAGGCTTTAGTCTGGTTAGCTGGTAGCGTTTACGGTAGGACTTGGGAACAGGTTTTTGCTTTTTTACCTTGGCTAGTTATATTTGTGCCTTTGGCATTAATTAAAGCACCAGAATTAAATGCTTTAAATTTAGGAGATGATATCGCCAAAGGTTTAGGGCGTAGAGTTGAATGGCAGCGCAGTTTCTTATTATTAATTAGTGCAGCGCTTTCCGGTACAGCAGTAGCAACTGCGGGAACAATTGGATTTGTGGGATTAATTGCTCCCCATATTGCCCGTCAGTTAGTAGGTAGCAACCATCAAGGTTTGATTCCAGTGGCGGGAATGACAGGAGCAATGATTGTGGTTTTATCTGATTTTATTGGCAGAATTCTTTTTGCCCCTATCGAAATTCCTTGCGGGATTGTTACTGCTGTGATTGGTGCCCCATATTTTGTTTATTTACTAATTCAAAATCGAAAAAATAAAACCTAATTCAGCCCACTACCGTGTACACATAAGTGCAAAGAGTAGGGTTAGGATTCTGATACTTGATTTATATCTCAATTTTATCCTTCCACTTCATAGTAAAATTATTGATAATTACTATCATTAATCTTAAAATATCATCCTGGTATCACGCCGAGTGGATGTTTATTTGCTAGAAAGTCGGTTTCAGGCAGATGATGCGGTTTTTGGTATAGACTTAGTTGCCACTAATTCTCTATAATCAGCTTGATTGAATTAGCAACTATTTGCAGTAACCCAGTTCTGGTCTAACACCTAAAACTCTTGAAGCACCCCACCGACGCGATCGCGCATCTTCCCTTACCAGGAAGAGGGGTTGGGGATATTACTGCAAAGCTGATTAATTCAGTCAAATTCTACAAGAAGTTATTGTATCAGGAGTTGTGATGAAGCGTTGGTGTTTGTCTAGTAGTGTGCGACTGTGGTTTTGACTGAATCTATTGGGATACTTGAGTAGGGACGATTTCATGGGAATTGTGAGAGGGAAATCAACAGCAATCGTGATGCTGCGGCGAATTGTCTGTTTGTTTCTCCTGGGAATCTTTAGTCTTTTCATTGTTGCTTCTTGTAGCAGCAATATTAACCAGAATGTTACAAACTCAAAACAGTTAACAGAAAATTGCCGAGTTGTGCAACATGCAATGGGTGAAACATGCATTCCTCAGAATCCTCAGCGAGTTGTGACTCTGTGGGGAGGTACATTCAGTAGTGCTTTAGCATTGGGTATCAAACCCATTGCATCCGCATGGATTCCAGGTGAACCTTTCCCGAAACATCTGGGAGACAAAGCAGATGGAATTGAAAATATTGGATTTGAGCCAAATCTAGAAAGGCTTCTGCTACTGAAACCCGATTTAATTTTGTCAAATACTCGGTTGCAGAATATCTACACGCAGCTAACCAATATTGCCCCCACAGTTGCATTAGATCATCCATCTCCACCTGCTTCTTGGCAGAAAACTTTAGAAGATATCGCCAAGATTCTCGATAAAGAACAGGAGAGTAAACAGTTAATTAATGATTATTGGCAGCGAATTGAACAACTTAAACAAGCGTTAGGCGTTGGCGTAGCTTCTCCAAAGGAGAATCGCCGCCATCAACTTCAGGTATCTGTTGCTACTGTAGATCCACGATTTGGAGCAGTGTACACCTATGGGAAAAAGTCTCCCGTTGGGGTAGTTCTAGATGATATTGGACTACAACGCCCATCCACACAGAGTGGAGATTTTTTTACAAAAAATAACATTTCCTACGAGCGTTTATCTGATATTGATGGTGATGTTTTATTCCTTTCCTATGCCGAGAAAACTGGTAAAAAGGCTTTAGAAAAGCTGGAACAATCTCCTTTATGGCAAAAACTGAAGGTGGTTCAACAAAATCGAGTTTATCTTGTAGATTATGACCATTGGTACGGTTTTGATGTTTTGGCAATGAATGCCGTCATTGATGATTTATTTAAATACCTAGTCAATACACCTTGAACCTATGCCTAAAAACATGATTTTCGTCTGCAAGTCCTGCCATTCTTCCTCCGCAGAACTACCAGAGAACCCCCCTTTTGATAGCACTATTTTACTTGAACAACTAAATACTTTATGCGCTGAAAAATTCCTAAATAATGAAGTAGAAATTCACCCGGTGGGATGCTTATGGTCGTGCAATAATGGCTGTGTTGTATCCGTTGCTAGTTTAGACAAACCCACCTATTTGTTCGTCAATCTCACCCCTGGAGAAAGTGCTGCCGCGTTACTAGATTTTATGCAACTGTATATCAAAAGTGCTAAAGGAACTGTAGTTTGGAAACAGATTCCTGAACTGTTGCAATCTGCTCTTTTCGCCCAAATACCTTCTGTAGTAAGTAATGAAACTCCAGGTAATTCGGATTAATTATTTTCTCTAAATTGAGCATTTACTATGACCTCTTTTCCATTAACCAAAAACCATCCCCTCTTACGTTTATTACACTATGCTAAAAACTACCGCCCTCAAGTGTGGACTGCTGTAATCTTTACCATCATCAATAAAGTCTTCGACCTCGCACCATCATATTTAATAGGTGTCGCTGTAGATATTGTGGTGGAAAAAGAAAATTCCATCATTGTCCAAATTGGCATCACCAACATCATTGGACAACTGGCAATCCTATCATTATTAACTTTACTTATTTGGACTTTAGAATCACTATCTGAATTTATCTACGATCGCCAGTGGCGTAACCTTGCCCAAACTATGCAACATGAGTTACGCCTTGATGCCTACAGCCATTTACAAAAACTAGAACTGAGCTACTTTGAAGAAAGCTCTACGGGCACACTCCTGTCAATTTTAAACGATGATATCAATCAATTAGAAAGATTTCTCGATTCTGGTGCTGCATCTATTCTGCAATTTATCACCACAATTTTAGCTGTAGGCGGCTCATTTCTTCTCATAGCCCCCAATGTCGCTCTTTTAACAATCCTACCCACACCCTTCATATTCTGGGGTTCATTAGCATTCCAGAAACGACTCGCACCCCGTTATGCAGATGTCCGCGACAAAGCTGGATTTATCAATAGCCGTTTAGCTAATAATCTCTCAGGGATTGCCACAATTAAAAGTTTTACAGCTGAAGCCTACGAGAGAGATCGTGTCCTTTCTGAAAGTGAAGCCTATCGCCGCAGTAACCGTCAAGCGATCGCTCTTTCTGCTGCTTTTTATCCAGCGATTCGATTAGTGATTGTAATCGGTTTCATCGCCACGTTGTTTTTTGGTGGGGTTGCAGTGGCGAATAATCAGTTAACTGTGGGAACTTACGGTTTCATGGTGTTTATTGTCCAGCAGTTACTGTGGCCGTTTGCAACATTGAGTTCCATCATGGATCAGTATCAACGGGCGATGGCTTCTACGCGACGAGTTATGGGATTGTTAGATACTCCCATTGCTATTCCCACTGGGAAGCATCCTTTACCGTTAAAAACAGTACGCGGTGAAGTGCATCTTGACAACATCACCTTTGCATACAATGGTCGCACCAAGGTACTGCAAGATTTATCGTTGCATATTCTCCCAGGTGCAAATATTGGCATTGTTGGGGCAACGGGTTCTGGTAAAAGTACCTTAGTCAAACTACTACTACGCTTTTACGAAGTCCAAAGCGGACAAATCCTGGTTGATGGCATCGACATTCGAGAGTTACAACTCTTAGAACTGCGGCGCTGTATCGGTTGGGTGAGTCAGGATGTATTTTTATTTCACGGTACGGTGGCGGAAAATATTGCTTATGGCAGTTTTGATGCAAGTAATGAAGAAATCATCCATGCTGCCAAATTAGCCCAGGCTCATGAATTTATCCTGCAACTACCCCTCCAGTACGATACTATCGTCGGTGAAAGAGGCCAGAAACTTTCTGGTGGTCAAAGACAACGAATTGCGATCGCCCGTGCTATTCTCAAAGACCCACCAATATTGATTTTGGATGAGGCGACCTCTGCGGTGGATAATGAAACGGAAGCAGCTATTCAGAAGTCATTGGCGATGATTACTCAAAATCGGACTACGATAGCGATCGCTCATCGTCTTTCTACAATTCGCCACAGTCACTGCATATATGTGATGGATTATGGTCAAATTGTTGAGCAAGGTAAGCACGAGGAGTTACTGGCGATGGATGGGATTTACGCCAGTCTATGGCGCGTACAGTCTGGAATTCATTAATATTTGCCTTTAGTATCAACTCTATACGTTTATCAGTTAGGTAGCGAAACACTGTTGTATCAAACAGTTCCTGAAATCAGCGTCTGAAAGGTTTAACTATGTACTGAGATACTTTACTGTGCTAACTATGAGAGCAAAAGACCGAATGTCACTAAGAAAAGGTAAAACGTCGTCAGGGCAGGGTGTTGGGGGTAGGGTGTAGTGGTTTAAGACAATTAAATTTTAGTGTCCCAAACAAAACAATATCCAATTTATTCTCTACACCCCACACCCAACACCCAACACCCAGAAGCCTTATAAATACTGGGTTTACCGTTATCTTAGTGCCATTCAGCAAAAGACCCTTTTAAAACATCCTCTGAGAGCGCGATAGTTTACCCCCGCCTGAGCAGTCAATTCCAACAATGACGGTGGGTTCTCCAAGCATGAGAGCAAAATTTCTCTAGCGTGATGAATGCAAGCAATGGTTGGAGCTTTCAGTCGTGAAGATGGTTGCAGTCCACTCTGAGTTGCCAAAATCGGAGCTAACTGCAACATCATCATTTCCAGCACCTTTGTCCGTAAACACATCCGCTTCGTAATTCCTCGGTAGAGGCAATTTAAAATTTGCTGTACTACAGCCTGCACAGCTGTTGTGATCTCCGAATAGAGCAATGTCTGCCAATCGTTAACCTTTGCCAGTAGGCGCAACTGGGGGAAGATTTTTCCTTCTTCATAGGGAAAAAAGTTCTCAGTAAATCAGGAGGCATATGAACGTCAACACCCAGGCGTCAAGCTTTTGGAAGCTACAACCTCGTCAAACGCAATATTCATAGAGACTTCTTTCCAAGCATCCAATTCTCCTTTCATAAACTCCAGTGCATAGTCGATAGTCTCAACTGCATCTACTCCTAAGGCTAATCTGTGTGGTGGGTTGTCACTATCAACCACTTGAATTATTGCTAAAGCGGCTTTTTTAGGATCGCCTAGTTGTTGACCATGAGAATGCAACATCCCTAGACGATTGTCATTAACCAATTGTTTGTAATCATCTATTTGACTATCATTGACAACAAAAGAACGTGTAACAAAATCTGTACGAAGTCCGCCAGGTTCAACTGCTGTGACTTTTATCCCAAACGGTGCAACTTCATAAGCTAATGAACCAGAAATTCCTTCTAATGCCAGTTTACTACTGCCGTAAAATCCACCAGATGGTTCTGCCATAAAGCAAGCTATCGATGAAATATTGAGGATATGCCCACTGCGTTGCTGTCGCATGTGAGGTAATACTGCTCGGAGCGTCTCTAAGACACCAAAGAAGTTTGTTTCAAATTGGTAGCGAACTGCTTCATCACTAACTTCTTCAATTACCCCTCCAACTTTACATCCGGCATTATTAACGAGTACATCAATACGCCCAAAGTTGGCAATTGCCTGTTTCACTGCCTCCCTCACCTCTTCAGGTTTCGTCACATCAAGTTGTACTACTAAAGTATGGTTCGGAAATCTTGCTGCTAAATCTTCTACTGTCTGGGGATTCCGTGCTGTTAGCACCACGGTCTCACCTTGCTCAAGCACTGTTTGGGCTAATGCTCGACCAAAACCACTTGAGCAACCAGTGATAAACCATATCCGTGTGTGTTTAACTGAGGAAGTTATCATCACAATTCTCCATTTTTGATATTTAATGAATTATGTCTTTGTTTTAACTTTTGAATTTTATCAAGACGCGATTAATCGCGTCTCTACTTTTGCCCTGTTGGGCGAATATGCTTTGCATTCAGAATTTCTAAATTATTAAATTCTATAAATGTCAATAAAAAAACTATCAGCATAAATAATAAATCTGCAAAAATTGCTCCATAATATATACCTTTTAATCCTATCATCTTTGAAAAGAATAGCATCATTGGTACGTTGAAAACTATAGTTTTCAAAAAAAGTACTACTAATACAACTTTAGCTTTTCCTATAGATAAAAAAAGAGTATTACTAAAGTATGCTAAAGGCCATATTGGTGTTAGTATGTTGATAATTCTAAAATTTAGTGCATCATCTTCTGTAAAAATAGCGTCGGGCAAAATTAAATTTAAAAATGTTCTTGGAGATATTTGTAAAGGCAGCCAAATTAATATTAATAAAATAGTTCCAATAATTGCAAAAGTTAAGTATGCTTTTTTGAGACGATAATAATTTTTTGCTCCATAATTCATCCCAATGATCGGTTGTAAGGCATTGGCAAAACCAATGATAGGAATAAAGACCAATGAAGATACTTTTAATGTTGCTCCAAAGAAAGCGATATCATTGTTTGTTCCATAATCAGAAATTAAATTAAAAATTACAAAATCTTGGACTAATATCACAATTGGATAAAATAGTGCTGATATTCCCACTGATAAAATTGCGGGTAGTAAATCTATAGCGATCATTAGCTTTTTCGGATTAACTGGAATAGAACTTTTACCACTAAGAAAATAAGCTAAATTGACAATACTATAAACAACCATCGCCACAACTGTAGCAAGAGCAATCCCTTGGGTTGCCCAATGAAATACACTAGTAAATATATAATTTAATAAAATGTTAACAATAACGAAAACCCAGTTAAATATTGTGCTTAACCTAATTTCCCCTTCTGATTTTATGACCTCGATACAAGCTTCTGCTATTATCAAAAAAACTGAACCTAAAATATAAGTTTTAAAATATTTTGTGCCTTCAGAAGCAACTTCACCACTTCCCCCCATAAATACAATTAATTCTTCACCAAATTCGTAACCAATAATTGTAATAAACAAGGATATTGCAACACTCATCACTGTGAGGTTACCAAATATTTTAGACTGAGTTTTAATATCTCCTGAACCAATAGCTCGACTGAGAACAGAAGCGGAACCTACACCAACTAAGAGACCAAATCCATTGACTATACTTGTAAGTGGTAGTGCGAGTGAGATACCAGCTAAAGCAGTTTCACCAATGAATCTGCCGGCAAATAAAGCATCAATAAAAGTATTTAAACTCAGCATCAGTATCCCCAGAGTGCTGGGAATAGATAACTTGAACATTAGTTTTATCAGATCGCCTTGAAGGATTTCATTTGTGATTTGAGATTGTTTTTGTAGAGTCATTTTTTAATTTTTGAATCGTTACAGTTTACTCAACCTTAACTAAACGGTTAACGCGATACTGCTTCACTGCTTCTAACTCCATTTCTTTTGCTGAGTCGAATGCACTCATCACCTCATCACAGATTTCAATTCTGGCTTCATAGGCACCTGATTCACTGCCATTTGGAGCTACAAAATCAATCCGAACTTCTGCCCAATCAGCATCCTGTTTTTCAGTAACTTCTTCCATAGCAAAGACTCTGCCAGCTTTTAAATAATCTAACCAACTCCAGCCAGACTGCATCCAAATTTCGCGCTCGACAATTTGCTCAAATTTGCTTAAACCAGTCCATCCCCGGTAGTATTGACGCAAACCAGAAACTGAACCATTTCGCTGCACCAGTAAATCCAATACATTTGCCTCTAAATGTCCCCACAAACATCCTTGAGGTAAATCAATTAGGGTAGGAGCAAACTGATGGCCACCAAAATGAGCTGTTTGCCAGACTCTTAACTTTCCCTTAGAAGCAGGAGCATATTCTTTACGTAATTGTCGATATATAGGATTGCCAAATCTGCCACAGGCAAGGTCTACTTGAGCATGGGTACAAACCATGAGTTCGCGAATGTCACTTGTTTGTTGTTGATATTGCTGAAATTCTGATAAATCATTGGGTTGTTGCAGCAACTGCTTGAATATTGCCGTTACTAAAGCAGCAGATTTGGTTTCTGGAACAATAAATTCTTGTTTCTCAAACTGAGAAAATAGCTTTGCAGGGCGATAGTAGTACAACACACGGGTAAAGCCGGGATAAGAATACTCGCGGTCAGGAGCAATTAGTATCGGTTTTAATTTGACCCCATGATTAAAAATTAACTCCTCAAATAAACTCATCAACCCTCTAATAGTGGGATTTTTCTCAAACATTTCTTGCGGCCAAGGTTGGGAAATTTCCATTATTAACCAATGTTCGCAAGTACCTGCTGTACCAATTGGATCTTCTGCATTAGCTTTAGAAACTAAAGAACAAAAACGACAGTCTGCTGTGAGTAATTTATGAGTATGTTGAGTTTGCATATTTACTATAATCTGCTATGGATGTTATTGATAAATAATAAATAGGGATAAAATACTAATTTCCATGTTTTTCATATATCTTTATAAAGATTGTCATAAAAATACTGATGCGGTACTAATCTTTTGTACAATGCATATAGCTTCAGTTCCCACGGTGATTGCACAACAAAATATTCTCTTTTGGGTTTCGGAGCTTGGAGAGCCTGCAATATTACTGCTGCAACTTTTTCAACTGGTAAACCTCCACTACGATTTCCTTTTACAGAATCTTCCATACATCTTTTGAAATTTTTGCCATATATAGCTTTCATTTCAGTTGACATATTACCTAAAACTTTCTGGCAATCAGCTTCTACTTTGTCAGCCTGTTCTGGGGTAATTATTCCCCCTGGTAATATGGATAGTACTTCAATTCCACTGGAACGTAATTCAATTCGCAAAGTATCTGTAATTGCCTCAATTGCAATTTTGGAAGTAGATAAAAGCCCTCTATACGGTATGGCGAATCTACCACAAATTGCACTAATATTAATTATTCTACCTTTCACTTGTCGGAGCATTGGTAAAAAAGCTTGTGTGACTGCAATTTGACCGATAACATTTACTTCAAAATTCCATCTGATATCATCTATTGGAATACATTCTAATGGCCCATCTACCCCAGCATATGCATTATTAATTAATGCAAATAATCCTTCATTACCGAGTGACAATGAGACAAATTCTGAAGCTGATTTGATTTCTTGGGCTTTTGTGATGTCTATGATAATGGGTGTTAAATTTCCTGATGCAGCCTGCTTTAAAGATTCACCATCTTGTTCTGTGCGGACTCCCGCAAAAACTCGATATCCTTGCTTATCTAGTAAAAGCGCGGTTGCTCGACCGAGACCTGTGGATGCTCCAGTTATAACGACAGCACCTTTATTATTTTTTGTCATACTTACTTCCTCGATAATGAAATATATTTTTTTAGCTTGAAAAAAATGGGTTATAAATCTGATGGCTAAAACGAGCCAGAAACAAGTGGTTGTAGGTGTTCTTTATTTTGACGCAGACCATGCACGACCATTTTCACGCCGCTAGCCGGGTAACAAATCAAACCTCCAAATTTGGGGCGTTCTGGACGCTGACTGAGTAGCTCTAACTCGTAACGTGAAAGAATGGTTGCTAATATCAATTTCATTTCAAATAGGGCAAAAGTTCCGCCAATACACACACGAGAACCACCACCAAATGGCAGAAATTCGTAGGGAGAATATTGTTTTTCTAAAAAGCGCTCTGGCTGAAATTCTTTTGGTTGTGAATATAAATCTTCACGCTGATGTGTCGAATAAATATTAGCAAGCAGTATTGTTCCGGGGTTCAACTCGTAGCCCATCACCTTGACTGGAGACTCTACCAATCTAGGAAAGGCAAATAACTGAGTTGGGTAAATTCGCAAAGCTTCATTACAAACAGCACTTAAGTATGGTAAGGCAAAAATGCTCATGGGATCTGGGTTTTCACCAAGACTGTCGAGTTCTGATAGTAGGCGCGATTGCACAGCAGGTAAACGATGAATCCAATACAAAGACCAAGCGATCGCAGTTCCGGAAGCATCACCTGCTGCAAATATGGGGGATAATAACAGATCGCGTACTTCTTCATTGCTTAATGGTTGACCTGTTTCATCTTCAGCAAAAATCAGATCGTTAATCATATCAGCGCGTGAAAAATCTGCTTGCTTACGACGTTCTTCAACCTCAGTCAATAGCAATTCAAAAAGCTCTTGTCGAAGGTAGAGGAGATATCCTTGTGGACTCCATCGACCTAAATCTCTTTCTCCAAAAATATTGCTCAGAATCTTATCTATTGGTGATTGTCCATATCTCATAATAGAAATAAACAAATGCTTGATTTTCTCAGAAAGTTTTCCTTCAGTTAAACCCATTACAACTTCTATACCTACTCGTAAGGTAATATCTTCAATTGTTGGGTATGCAACAAAAGCCTTTCCAAATGTTTGTTTACTGATAATTTTTTCTGTGAGTTCGCAGATACGTCGCCCACAGGCTTGCATCCTCGCTCCATGAAAGGTTTGCATTAACAATTTGCGTCGATTTTTGTGAATTAAACCATCAAGTTGGAGAACTCCTTGATTTCCTGTCATCAAGGCAAAACCCAAGTTCAATTCGCCCCTAGCTGTAATTTCCTTAGTATTTGTGAAAATTTCCTTTATTCCTAAAGGATTACTGACATATATTGTTGGTGTAGAACCAAACATTAAAGTAACTATATCACCATAATGTTTGGAAATAGCATCCATATAGCCAAAGGGATTAGTATTGAATTGCAGAGCTATTAACCAAGAAGGAGTTTTCGGTCCTGGAGGTAGTTTCATCAGCTTCTTTTATTTGCATTATTTAGAACACATACAGCATTATCGATACAATTTCTGAGATATTTAGCTAATTCTTGAATATGAGGTTCAACGAAAATTGAGAAATGATCACCAGGAACTTCAATAACTTGAATAGGTTGACTAGAACATTTACCCCAACCTAATAAGGGGTCATTACTATACCATTCTGGATTGTCAAAGTCATGAATTATTTCCTCCTTAGCTCGAAATAAAGTTATGGAATGAGGATAAACTTGAGGCTTATAATTCCGCATAGCTTTAACATGCGCTTTAAAAAGTTTGTAATAACGGAGGAAATCTTCAATTTCTACATCACTAAATATGAAGTTGCTCTTTTCATTAATTAAACTAAGTTGCTCAGTTAATGGCAAATCTTCAAGTTCTTCAAAAGGTACTGAAAAATCTATATTATTATGAGTTTTTATTGATTCAGCTATGCGAAGTAAAAATTTTGCATCATCATCGTCTGTAGACTCAATAGGTGTTTCTGATAATATGGCATCGATAACAACCAATAAACCTACTGTTTGTCCCTGTTTTTGTAATTGTTGCGCTATTTCAAAGGCTAGTACACCGCCGTAACAATGACCACCTAAAAGATAAGGGCCATTTGGCTGTATTTTACGGATTTCTAGCAGGTAGCGAGCTGCTGTTTCTTCTACGGAAATGACTTCTGGTTTTTCTTTTTCTAGAGTATCTTCCAAAGCATAAAGTGGATAATCTTCACCAAGCCTTTTGGATAAATTAAAGTATGGGCCAATATTTCCACCAGCACCATGTATACAGAAGAAAGGGATTTTGTCACCATCAGAGTTAATTGCTACTAGATGAGAATTAGAACTCTGACGGAATGGCTGACTAATAATAGTGGCTAGTTTTTCAATTGTGGGATTTTCAAAAAGAGTAGATAGGGCAAGATTATGTCCAAATTTGTCTTGAATCTGAGCCATCAAGCGGACAGCTAAAAATGAATGACCACCCAAGTCAAAAAAGTTGTCTATCACCCCGATAGGGCTAGTATTGAGAAGGTTTTCCCAAAGCTTTACTAAAATTAATTCCGTAAAATTTCTGGGATTAACAAATGATTTATTTGTATTGCATTGTGTAATTTCATAATTTTGTAGCGCAAGTTTGTCCACTTTGCCATTAGGTGTAAGTGCAAGTGTATCCAGTACAACAAAAGTAGACGGTAGCATATAGTTAGGCAACTTTTGCTGCAATTCTGGCAACAATTGTGTAGCTATATCCTGTTTATCTGTCACCAGATATGCAATCAAACGCTGATCTTGTTGAGCATCGTTCTTGGCAAGCACAACCGCTTGTTGTACGTCTGGATGTTGTGCAATAACAGTCGCAACTTCACCTAATTCTACTCGAAAGCCTCTGATTTTTACTTGTTCATCATCTCGACCCAAATATTCAAGATTACCATCTTTGATATATCGGACTAAGTCGCCAGTTTTGTAAAGTTTATTTCCTGGAATAAAGGGGTTATTAATAAATCTTTCTTCAGTTAATTCTGAATGATGTAAATAACCGTTTGCCAATCCGTCACCACCAATATAAAGTTCACCAACAACTCCTATCGGTGTTGGTTGTAAATCACGATTCAGTACATAAACCTGGGTATTGTCAATCGGACGACCAATGGGTACACTATTTGCTTGGTCTTGCAATAAACTAGTGTCGTAGTAAGTGGCGTTGGCGGAAACTTCTGATGAGCCGTAAAGATTGATGAGTTTCGCAAATGGTATCAATTCTTGGAAAGTTTTAACTAACTTAACAGAAAGTGCTTCTCCGCTACTTACCCAAAGTTTTAGCTGTGATAACTTCTTGGCTAGATGGCTATAATTATTAAGAAGTAAGCGTAGGAATGAAGGTACAAGTATGATTCGAGTAACTTTGTGATGCGCCAGAGTTTCTATAAATAATTGTGCGTCTAGTACAGTTGCATTGCTAATAATTACTGTAGGAATCCCTTGAAGTAAAGGAGCAAAAATTTCCCATACAGAATCTACAAAACTAATGGCTGTTTTCTGACAACAAACTTCTCCTTCGGTAAAAGGATAGGTTTTCCATAACCAGTGTAAGCCGTTGACAGTACCGCGATGAGTGCCAAGAACACCTTTAGGTATTCCAGTTGAACCAGAAGTGTAGATAATATAGGCGAGATTATCAGATGGAGAGATGTCAATAGGATTTTCCAAACTTTCTTGAGCAATTTCGTCTTTGTAAATATCTAAACAAACGATTTTACTCGAAGACAATGATAGTTTTTCTAATATCTCTTGGTTACTAATTAACAGTGATGCTTGAGAATCAGAGAGCATAAAATTTAGACGCTCTACTGGATAACTTGGATCAAGAGGAATATATGCACCGCCAGTTTTCAGAATAGCTATAATTCCTACTACCATATCTATGGAGCGTTCTAGACATAGAGCAACCAGAGTGTGTTTTTTTACACCCTGTTTTTGTAAATAATGTACAAGTTGATTAACTCTATGGTTAAGTTGACGATAAGTTAATTCCTCGGACTCGCTAATTAGTGCTAAAGAGTCAGGTGTGAGTTCAACTTGCTGCTCAAATAATTGATGCAGAGATGCATCTTGGGGATAATTTACACGAGTTTGATTAAATTTAAATAATAGTTGCTCTTGCTCAGAAGCAGTTAGTACGGACAATTCTTTGAGACGTTGCTCTGGATTTGCAACGATATTTTCTAACAAAGTCTCAAAGTTGTTAATAAATTGGGTAATTGTTGTTGAATCAAAAATATCCGTATTGTACTCCAAACATCCTGTTAATCCCTCTTCGGATTCAGACATAGATAGAAAAATATCTAGTTGAGCAGTACCACTCTCAAAGTCTAAAGTACGCAAAGTTAATCCAGACACTTGTTCCACAGACGTTGGAGTATTTTGTAGAACAAACATAACCTCATAAAGTGGATTTCGACTTAAGTCGCGCTCAGGTTGTAATTCTTCTACAAGCATCTCAAAAGGCAAATCCTGATGTGCATAAGCATTGAGAGTTACCTCACGCACTCGATGTAAAAATTCGCGATAACTTGGATTACCACTGAGATTATTACGTAACACCAAAGTATTAACAAATAAACCTAACATTCCTTCTAATTCTGCACGGTTGCGGTTGGCAATTGGAGAACCAATTAAGATGTCTTCTTGCTCTGTGTAACGATATAATAATATGTTAAATGCTGCCAGCAAACTCATAAATAAAGTGGTGTCTGCTTGCTGACTTAATTGTCTGAGTGCATTAATTAAAACCGGGGATAATGTAAAGTATTTTTTAGCACCAGTAAAAGTAGTAACGTTAGGTCGCGGACGGTCTGTGGGTAATTGGAGTACAGATAACTCACCCTTGAGTTGTTGTTTCCAATAATTTAATTGGGTTGCGAGGAATTCACCTTGGATGCGATCGCGCTGCCAAATGGTAAAATCTGCATACTGAATGGGAAGCTCTGGTAAGGGAGAAGGCTCATTTGTAGAGAAAGCAGCGTACAGTGTTGACAACTCCCGCAGGAACACACCACAAGACCATCCATCCGTGATAATGTGGTGCATGGTAACAAGCAAAACGTGTTCCTCTTCACTCAAGCGTACTAAAGTTGCTCTGACTAAAAGTCCCTTTGCTAAATTAAAGGGTTTTGTTCCTTCTTCTACTGCAAGTTGTTTAACCTCTGATTCCCAATCTTTACCAGACAAATGCTCAAAATTAATAATGGATAAATCCCAATTTAATTGGCGTGCAATCTCCTGTACTGGCTCCCCATTTACAAGTATAAAATTTGTGCGCAAAACTTCGTGACGGTTGAGGATCTCATTCAAACTTTGTTGAAGGACTGTAATATTTAGCTGTCCTTCGATATGAAAAACAATAGGAATATTATAAAAAGAACTCCCGTGATAAAGTTGGTCAATAAACCATAATCTTTGTTGGGAGAAAGATAAAGGAATAGTTTTAGAGACTAGACTTTTGGGAATAGTATCGGCTTGAAACTTTCCTCCTTTCCATTTTTCTAGAAGGGCTTTTTTTGCTGGTGATAAATTAGAGTATTTTTGATTCATGCTTTGCACCTATATCCATCCTAACTTAAAGCTTTAGTATTAGATTGTGTATGGACTATATAACAGTCTAATTCATAACAATCTAATTTTAGATATGTGTAACTTTATTATTTTTTTGAAGGTATATATTTCATCTTGCACTTTATATTCCTTTCTTTCGACAAACAAAGCAAGCCATGCTATTATCGTCAGAACCAAAATCTTTGAGTTTGTAATAACTAATATCTTTAAAACCGACTTTTTCTAGGCTCAATTGCACATCTGCTAAAAAGAAATCTTTTCTGAACCAAGTAGTATCTGAACGTTGCCAAATGTTTTCTATTAACTCAAATCCAGTAACCTGAATTTCCCAAATCCTTTCTTCTGGTTTATAGTAGAAAATTTCAATCAGTGCACATTCGTGATTAACATTAACATGGTCAAAAATTGGTGGGGCAATTTCATGGAACCAATCTGTTATTGGTATAGTAAATACAAATAATCCCTCATCTCGTAGTGCTGCATACACGTTTCGAAAAACAGATGTTAATTCTTCAACGTTTAAAATAAATAGTAGAACAATATACGATAAAACGGCATCAAAAGTAGGTGGTAGTTCAAATTGACGTATATCATTAAGGATAAATTTACTCTTAGGTGCGTTTATTCTGGCATAACGCAACAGTTCTTTGGAAGCATCAAGTCCAGTCATTTGATACCCTTTGAGATGAAGCTGTTGTACTAATTTTCCTGAACCACAACCAAGGTCGAGAATATTTGCTTCCTTAGGAATATGTTGTAGCATTAAGTTTTCTAAAATAGGTATTACACCTGCTACTATTTCTTCATCTGTACTCTTTAATTCGTTCTGCATCCGAGCAACAGCTTCATAATCTGGAATAGGATTGAGTAGAGACATAAACTATTTTTCCTGTTTGCAAATAAAAGTGGGAAATTGAATAATTGAAGAATTATTGTGGAAGATTAGCTAAAAAAGATTCTACCTCTTTGTCAGATAACTCCTCAATTTTTTCCAATAGAAGTTGCTCAATCATTTCTGCTTGCTTAACTGGTATCATTGCTTCCAACAAAAGGTTGCGTAGTGGTAAATCTACAGGAAACTTTGCTCGCAATCGAGAAACTAGTTGAGTTGCAATGATAGAGTCTCCTCCTAACTCATAAAAGTTGTCGTAAATACCAACTTCTGCAATTCCGAGTACCTCTTGCCATATTTGGGTGACTTGTTTTTCCAACTCATTTATCGGAGCAATATAGGGATTACTAAGATTAGGCCTAGAGTAGTGTGAGGATAAATCTACTTGAGAAGAAGATTTTGAATCTTCTAGAGAGTCGAGATTAAATGTGCGCTCCCACCTAGCTTTTATATCTATCGTAGAAACAACAACCTGAGTTCCTTTATCTAGAGATAATATTCGTTGAAATACTTCGAAAATTTCTGTTGGAGTAATGGCTAATTCTACCCCAAATGCTTGTTCAAGAGTTTTTTTATCTTGATCTGTACTGATTTGTATTTTATCCCAATTTACAGCGTACCACGGCAAATAATAATTTCGGTTATGCCGATTACTAAAAGCATCTATGAAATGATTAGCTGCTGAATATAAACCTAACCCAAATCCTCCTAAAATAGAAGATAAAGAAGAGAATACAACACAGAAATCTAATTTTTTATTATTTAAGACATCTTCTAATACACTAATTTTGCGATATTGAGAGTCAAAGAAATTTCCTAATTCTATCTTACCAATTTCTGCAATTGGACTAAATATATTTTCACGCTTTATTCCAGTCGAATAAATAACCCCATGAATTTGACCAATATTCTCAGGGCTAAGGCTCTGATACATTTGTTCATAGTTGGTTGTATCTGCACCCAAGACCAAAATTTCTGCACCCAACTCAGCCAATGCTTGTATTTTTTGGATTTTGCAGCTCACTTCATCTTCTGGCGTGTGAGTTTCCAGCCATCGTAAATATTCATCTTTTTGTGGAAAAGCAGAATCCTCGATAAATATGAGTTTGGCTTGTAGAGATTTTGCTAAATATTCTGCAAGTACAACTTCAATAGTTTCTAACCCACCAGGAAAAAGGTAAACACCCTGTTTCCTCAACGGTATTTTTTCTTCAGCTACTGACTTTAAGCAAACTGGCTCAAAAGTTTGTACCCAACGGTAGGAACCACGATAAGCAACCACTAAATCTGAGGATACAGTTGTTAATTCACTTAAAAGTTGATCAATAATGTTTTTATAATTTTCTTCTTCTCCATCCTGTTGGTTTTTGAAGGCAATATCAATACACTTACAGATAATATTAGGATATTCTTGAGGAATAACTTTGCATAAACCTAATATTGTTGCCTTTTCTGGATCTATTTTTTCATTGCCATTGACTTCTTGAATGTTATTTGATATGACATAAAGTTGTAACCGATTCTCCGTAAGGGTACTGCGCTCGGCGCGATCACTAATTTTGAGCTTACTAATGCTCTGCGTTAAAAACAGCAAACTGTTGAATCCTAAATATTTTCTAGATTGAAAATTTTCTAGTTTATCGATGCTCCATAAATAAGCAATATTCTGGGGAATTTTACCGAACAAAATGATTTTTTGAAACAAAGTATCATAGTCTTCGCATATATAGGGATTAATTGTATAAACCTGATCGCTTACTTTACTAAACTTTTCTCCTTGCTTAATCGTAATGACATTTTTACCTTGATTTATCAACGCCTTAATTAATTGTTCACTAACTCCTAAGTCATCAACAAAAAATAGCCACTCGTCTTGTCTATATTCTGTTTGATAAAAAGATGAATTAGGCAGTAAAGAGCGTTTCCATGAAGGAACATAAAACCAGTCGGCTATATCTTGTTTATTATCTAATTTTACTGGCTTACTATTTAAAGAAGGCGATGGCGATTTAGCATCAATCCAGTATCTTTGTCGTTCAAAAGGATAAGTAGGCAAAGGCAGACGATGACGCTGCTCGTGGGTATAAAATCCCGACCAATCTATTTCTACACCAGCCAGCCATAACCGACCTAATGTATGTAATAAAAAGTTAACATCAGATTGTTGGTCTTGAATATGGCGTAATGAAGTAAATACTTGTTGTTGACTATTTTTAATTAAATGCTGTGTTGTTAATGTGCTTAATGTTCGCCCTGGTCCCACTTCTAGAAAAACACCTTCAAACTGCTTTAACAGTAGAGATATCCCATCTGAAAACCTCACAGTTTGCCGCAAATGTTGACACCAATAATCGGGATTTGTGGCTTGTGCATCTGCAATCCAAGTACCAGTAACATTAGAAATAAACCGAATCCGTGGTGGATTCAGTTTGACTTTTTTGACAGCCTCAATAAATGCTTTTAGTATTGGTTCCATCATTTGTGAATGAAAGGCATGAGATGTATGTAACAGCCGACATTCAACTTGTTGAGAGGATAATTGATCTTTGAGTGTACTAACTGCCTCGTTTGTTCCAGATACTACACACGAAGATGGGCTGTTAATTGCTGCGATTTCTAGAGAGTTTTTATCCAACGTCTGTGCAGAGAGTAGCGATCGCACATCTTTTTCTGGAAGCCTAATTGCCAGCATACTTCCTTTGGGTACTTGTTGCATTAACTCTCCCCTTTTTGCCACAAGCAATAGGGCATCCTCTAGGGAAAATACACCTGCGATCGCCCCGGCAACATATTCCCCGATGCTATGACCAATCATCGCTTCTGGTTTTACTCCCCATGACATTAATAACTGAGCCAGGGCGTACTCTGTAACAAATAACGCGCTTTGGGTAAGGGCTGTTTGTTGTAGTTGCTTTGAAGCAGTCTCTGTGTCTTGTTCCTTGGGATACAGTAGAGAGCGAATATCAACACCGAGGTGGCGTTGCAAAATTAGAGCGCAACTATCTACGTGTTTTTTAAACGTCGGTTCTACTTCATATAGTTCCCGACCCATGTTTGCATATTGTGACCCTTGTCCTGAAAACATGAAGATAACTGGCTGTTCTCTATGCTCTTGATATGCACTAAAAACCCGTTGTTGGTCTTGTATTTCCAGAGCAATTACAGCGTCTTTAATGTTCTGGCACACCAAGATTTTGCGATGGTTAAAAGCTCTACGACCCACTTGTAAAGTATGAGCCACATTAGCTAGATTTATATCTGGATATTGTTTTAAATAGTCAACCAGATTTATAGCCGCAGTTTCAACCGCAGAAGTAGTTTTAGCTGATAATAAGAGTAGCTGCCAAGGTCTAGAGTCATCAAAATATTTAATTTCAGGAGCTTCTTCCAGAATTATATGGGCATTAGTTCCACCAAAACCTAAGGAACTAATTCCTGCTCGGCGGGGAGTATTATTAGCTTTCCACTCAGTAAGTCTAGTATTGACGTAGAAGGGACTATTTGCAAAATCAATCTCAGGATTGGGAGCTTCAAAATTTAAGCTAGGAGGTATTTGTTTATATTTCAATGCTAAAACAGTTTTGATCAGACTTGCTATACCAGATGCTATATCTAGATGTCCGATATTTGGTTTTACTGAACCGATAGCACAAAAGCCATTTCTTTGTGTAAAAGCACGAAAAGCTTTAGTGAGCGCTGCAATTTCCACTGGATCTCCAGTAGCAGTTCCAGTTCCATGAGTTTCTATATAAGAAATATCATCAGCATTAATTCCAGCATTTGCCAAAGCCTCTACAACAACTTCAGCCTGGCCATTTACACTAGGTGCTGTATAGCTAACTTTTAAGGAACCATCATTGTTGATTGCTGAACCTTTAATAACTGCATGAATATAATCTTTATCTGCAATAGCATCTTTTAATCTTTTTAAGACAACTATTCCAAGTCCGCTGCCGAAAATAGTACCCTGTGCTTTAGCATCGAAAGCACGACAGTGACCATCAGGAGACAAAATTCCGTCCTTTTCATAGAAATAACCTGACTTTTGTGGGACTGTAACTGTAACCCCGCCAGCTAAAGCGATATCACACTCTTCATCAAGTAGACTTTTGCAGGCTAAGTGTACAGCAACTAATGAAGTAGAGCAGTAAGTTTGGATACCGACACTTGGACCTTTTAAATTTAATTTATACGAAATATTTGTAGTCAAGAAATCTTTATTAAGAGTATATTTATTGGAAACATCTATTAAGTTAATATTTTTATATATATTGTTAAAAAAGTAAGTATTTGTGCCAATACCAGCATAAACCCCAATCAAACCATTATATGTTTCTGGATCGTATCCAGCGTTTTCCAGAGATGACCAAGCACATTCCATGAATAGGCGATGTTGGGGATCTACAACTTCAGCTTCTCTAGGACTGTAACCAAAGAACCTAGCATCAAACAACTCAATATCTTCTAGTATAGGTGCTGCTTTTACATACTGAGGGTCGTTTAAAACCGCCTCTTCAATATTTATATCTAGTAAATCATTATTGGATAATAATGAAATAGACTCAACTCCATTTTGAAGATTATGCCAAAATTCATCGATATTTTTTGCACCCGGAAAGCGACCAGATATTCCTACTATTGCTATATCTAAATTTGCTATTTTTTTAAGTTTTGTGTTGGTATCCATAATTTTATAAATCCGATGAATTAGTTTTAGGTTTTAGCTATTCTGTATTTTATTCTGCCTTCTTCTTTCTCCTCGGCTTAACCTTTGTTCAAAAATATTTTCCGAAGATTTATCAGGAGTTAATATTTTTGCCATAGAGCCGATATTTGGGCATTCATAAAGTTTGGCAATAGAAATATTTAGATTAAATACCTTATTGAAGGTTGCAATAAGTTGAATACCTATAAGAGAATCACCACCAATTTCAAAGAAATTATCATATATCCCTATTTTTTCAATTCCCAGGATTCGTTGCCAGATATCGGCAAGCTGTTCTTCTATTTCATTTCGAGGAGCAACGTAATCATTACTCAATTGCGGCCGAGGATATTTTAAGTTGGATAGATTTGCCGTTTCTAAAAAATCTATAACTTGTGTTTCATTATAAGAATTATGCTGTTTGAGAGAATGCAATAAATCAGAATTAGATACTACAACTTGAGGCATTGTACTTCCTAAAATCCGGAGAAAAGCATCAACACCTTCATTCGGCAATATACCTTTTTGAAGATTTTCAGTTCGCAATTCTTGGAGTTGTTGAGGCAATTGTGTATTTACCGCCATGCCAACTTCTTGCCAAGCATCCCAGTTAATACTTGTAGTAAATCTACCTTTTTTTAAAGCATTAGAGTGAGCAAAAGCATCAAGAAAAGCATTTGCACCACAATAATCTACCTGTCCAAATCCTCCTAAAATTGAATTCATTGATGATGCCAACACAAAGAAATCTAACTGAATATCTTTAACAATTGCATCAATAACTAGTGTTCCCTTGACCTTAGGAGACAGAATACTTTCTGCTTCTTGTTGAGTTTTTCGCTGAATTACACCGCCTCCAGGAACACCCGCAGCATGGATGACACCGTTTAATTGACCAAATTGCTGTTGAGCCTGAGCAACAGCACTCCGCATTTGTTCGATGTTGCTGACATCAGCACTCATCACCAAAATTTCTGCACCCAACTGTTCGAGTTCTTCAACTTTGCGAATCTTGCAGCTAGTACTATCAGCCTCATCATGAGTAGCAAGCCATTTTTCCCACTCATCTTTTTTTGGCAAAGCAGAACGTCCTACTAACAGTAGTTTTGCTTGTACAGTTCGAGCTAAGTATTCTGCTAAAACAAGTCCAATACCTCCAAGTCCACCTGTAATTAAATAGACTCCTTTTTCTCTTAGTCGTCGAGGCTTTTTGATTTTAGCTTGCTCAAAACGCACAGGCTCAAAACTTTGCACCCAACGATTTAAACCTCGATAAGCAATTAACTTTTCGGAATCATCAACCGTTAGTTCTGCTAGTATTTTTTCTAGAAGTTTTTCTTCTTGCCAACTACCGTTGGCGGGAAGGATAACATCAATACTACGGCAATTAATATTTGAATATTCTTGAGAAATAACTTTAACTGCTCCAAGTAAAGTTGCTTTCTCTGGAGAAAGTACTTCTGTTCCAGTTACTGGCTGTAAATTGTTAGAAATAACTGTAATGTTAAAATTATCAGTAGTTTCTTGTCTTCCCAAAGATTGGGCAAGAAATAGGAGACTGTAAAATCCTCTTATTTGAGCTTGTTCAACTTGTTCAATTTCTAATTCTTCTTCACTACTAGGTGTAATACTCAACAGATGAACTATCGTTTTGGGTAACTGGTTTTGGTTGATAATTTCCTCGATGAGGATATCATAATCATGATGATTTTGAGGATTAATCGTATATTCAGACTTACCTAATCTCGTAAATTTCTCACCGAGTTTTACGGTAATTACATCGTGGTTGTTTTTTTCTAGTTCTTTTACCAATTTGATACCTAAGCCACACTCATCAAGAAACACCAAAGCGCTGGATTTAGGAACTGCTAATTCTTGAAATTTTAGTTGTACTGGGGGTAAAGAAGGCTTCCAAAAAGGAATATAAAACCAGTCGCCTATATCAAGTTTTTTAGTCAGTGATACTGGTGTGCGTAGGCGTAGCCCGTCGTAGACATCGCTATCTTGTCCTTGCTTTTTAGCATCAATCCAGTATCTTTGTCGTTCAAAAGGATAAGTAGGCAAAGGCAGACGATGACGCTGCTCGTGGGTATAAAATCCCGACCAATCTATTTCTACACCAGCCAGCCATAACCGACCTAATGTATGTAATAAAAAGTTAACATCAGATTGTTGGTCTTGAATATGGCGTAATGAAGTAAATACTTGTTGTTGACTATTTTTAATTAAATGCTGTGTTGTTAATGTGCTTAATGTTCGCCCTGGTCCCACTTCTAGAAAAACACCTTCAAACTGCTTTAACAGTAGAGATATCCCATCTGAAAACCTCACAGTTTGCCGCAAATGTTGACACCAATAATCGGGATTTGTGGCTTGTGCATCTGCAATCCAAGTACCAGTAACATTAGAAATAAACCGAATCCGTGGTGGATTCAGTTTGACTTTTTTGACAGCCTCAATAAATGCTTTTAGTATTGGTTCCATCATTTGTGAATGAAAGGCATGAGATGTATGTAACAGCCGACATTCAACTTGTTGAGAGGATAATTGATCTTTGAGTGTACTAACTGCCTCGTTTGTTCCAGATACTACACACGAAGATGGGCTGTTAATTGCTGCGATTTCTAGAGAGTTTTTATCCAACGTCTGTGCAGAGAGTAGCGATCGCACATCTTTTTCTGGAAGCCTAATTGCCAGCATACTTCCTTTGGGTACTTGTTGCATTAACTCTCCCCTTTTTGCCACAAGCAATAGGGCATCCTCTAGGGAAAATACACCTGCGATCGCCCCGGCAACATATTCCCCGATGCTATGACCAATCATCGCTTCTGGTTTTACTCCCCATGACATTAATAACTGAGCCAGGGCGTACTCTGTAACAAATAACGCGCTTTGGGTAAGGGCTGTTTGTTGTAGTTGCTTTGAAGCAGTCTCTGTGTCTTGTTCCTTGGGATACAGTAGAGAGCGAATATCAACACCGAGGTGGCGTTGCAAAATTAGAGCGCAACTATCTACGTGTTTTTTAAACGTCGGTTCTACTTCATATAGTTCCCGACCCATGTTTGCATATTGTGACCCTTGTCCTGAAAACATGAAGATAACCGGACAATGGCCTGGCTCATAGTGGTAACTAAAAATGCGTTGTGGGTCTTGTCTGTTAAGCAATTTCACCGCATCATCTAGATCGTGGGAAATCATGATACGGCGATAGTCAAAAGCTCGACGACCTACTTGTAGGGTGTAAGAGACATCTGGTAGGGGAATATCGGGGTTTTGCTCTAAATAATCACGCAGTTGCGCTGTTGCAGTGTCTAAAGCCGTACTGGTTTTGGCTGATAACAGTAACAATTGCCAAGGACGCGAGGGACTCGAAGCCTCAATCGCTGGCGCTTCTTCCAAAATAACATGGGCATTAGTCCCACCGATGCCAAAAGAACTTACACCTGCTCGACGGGGTGTACCGTCGGTTTTCCACTCTGATAAATTGGTGTTGACATAGAAGGGACTATTAGCGAAATCTATTTGTGGATTTGGCTCCTGAAAATGCAAGCTTGGAGGTATTTGTTTATGTTTTAATGCTTGTATAGTTTTAATTAATCCTGCCACACCCGCTGCTGTATTCAGATGCCCAATATTAGTTTTTACTGAACCGATAGCACAAAAGCCTTTTTTATTTGTGCTAGCACGAAAAGCTTGTGTAAGAGCCTTAATTTCAATCGGGTCTCCTAAGACGGTTCCTGTACCGTGCGTTTCTACATAAGTAACAGTCTCAGGTTCGACACCAGCTAGGGCAAGCGCTTCTAAAATTACCTCCCTTTGACCATCAACACTAGGAGCTGTATATCCAACCTTTAAAGAACCATCGTTATTAACAGCTGAACCCTTGATTACTGCATGGATAAAATCACCATCGGCAATAGCATCTTCTAATCTTTTCAAGACTAATACACCTAAACCATTGCCACCATTAGTTCCTTTAGCTTGAGCGTCAAAAGCTCGGCAATGACCGTCAGGAGATTGAATTCCTCCTTGTTGATAGTGATAGCCAGTTTTTTGTGGCACTGCAATAGAAACGCCACCAGCTAAAGCAATATCGCTTTCGCCATTCATTAAACTTTGGCAGGCTAAATGGACAGTCACTAATGATGTGGAGCAAGCAGTCTGTACATTGATACTTGGCCCTTTTAGATTTAACTTGTAAGAAACTTGGGTAGGCAGGAAATCCTTATCATTTCCAATCAAAGTTTGGAAGCTGTCTACTGATTCCATGAACTCTCGGTTGGGATATAAGTTTGAAAGCAGATAGTAACTTGTTGCTACACCAGCGAAAAGACCAATTTTACCACTATAAGTTTCAGAGTTGTAACCAGCATTTTCTAGAGATGACCAAACACATTCCATAAAAAGGCGGTGTTGTGGATCTGTAATTTCAGCTTCTCTGGGAGAAAAGCCAAAAAAGGAAGCATCAAATAAATCTATATCTTCTAATACACCACTTGCTTTCACATAATTGGGATCATTCAGTAATGCTGAATCTATCCCAGCAGATATTAATTCCTCGTCTGTGAAAAAAGAAATTGACTCTACACCATCCCGCAGGTTTTGCCAAAAGCTATCAACTTGATTTGCTCCGGGAAAACGAACTGCCATACCAATAATAGCGATTTCGTCTTTATCATTTAAATTAGGAATAAAATTATTTGCTATATCCATAAGTCAAGCCTTAATGTTCAATATTTTTTGTCTAACTTCAAAGCACTCAAGCAGACTTAGTTAATTATTCATTTTTGCTAAATGTGAAATTGAAATTTCAGAAGCAATCTGAATCTGGTCATTTAAAACTGCATCAATATCTTCTTCAGTAGTTAATGGATTGGCAATGACTGCACGCATGGCAATGACAGGAAATTGTTTATCTAAGATGATGGTTGTTTTTGTTGTTCGTGAAATAAAAGTGCGGCCAATCTGACGCTGCATCTTTTGTAAACATTCATTAAAATTATTAATAATTTGGTTATCTATTTCTGTTAACTGTTTTTTCGCAATTATCTCTCTAAATTGTTCTGGAATATAGCGATAAATTAATAAATTAGTATCAGGATCTGCTAACAGTTCAAATTCGGTCATCACCGAAATCCGAGCAGCCATGTATTGAGTTTTCCGAATTCCTTCATCAATCAAAAACTCATATCCCTTAAGCCCAATTAGCTTTAGAGCAGCGTGTAAAAATAAAGCCATGCCAGGCCGAGAACCTTCCAAAGCACGTTTACCTAAATCAAACGATCCCTTACGCATGGTATAACTAGCATGTTTTTCGATTGAAGAAGCTAGATAAGGATCGCGGAAAAAGACCATACCAATACCCATTGGTAAATACAATTGTTTATGTCCATCAATAGTCACTGAATCAGCTTTTTCAATACCAGCAAGCTTTTGTTGATGTTTTCGGGAAAAGAGAACTGGCCCACCCCAAGCAGCATCTACATGAAAATGTATATTATTCTCTTGGGCTATCTCCGCAATATCTTCTAAGGGATCGACACTACCAGAATCTGTAGTTCCAGCAATACCAACAATAGCTATAATATGTAGGTTTTTCTGGCGACAATCTGCAACGGCTTGGCGTAATGCTTGTATGTTAACTCGATTGTTAGAGTCAACGGCCACTCTAATCAAATTTTGCGTACTAATGCCCATTAAATCAGCAGCTTTATCAAAAGAAAAATGCATCAATTCGGAGCCAATCACAACTGCTCCTTTGTAGCCATAAAAATTTAGAGCTGCTGTTAAACCTTCTTTTTCTACGCCTAAAAACTTATTTTTTGCTCCCAAAGATCTATTTCGGGCACACCACAGTGCTGTGATATTGGCTGTTGTACCACCAGAAGTTAAAATTCCTAATGTACTCTGATTATTTTGAATATGCTGGTTGTAAAAATTCTCAGAAAAACTATAAATTTGTCGATGCATCATTGCTAAAGCTTCACGTTCATAAAAGCTCAAAGCTTTAGCAGTCTCTATTTTGACAGCATTTTGATTCATTGCTGTCATTAGTTTAGCTAGAGGTCGTACAAAAGAAGGAAGCGCCGAGGTCATGTGACCGATAAATTGTGGCGAAGATGTATGTATAGAATGGGAAATAACGTTATCACCTAAGTATTGGAAATAGCTTTCAAAGTCAATAGGTTCTAAAGGTATTTTGCTCTCACTAAAATTCTTAATTATCAAATCAATCTCAATATCAGTATTTGCATTTTTTGTAATTAAAAACTCTTCAGAATAATCATTAACTATCTCATCTATCTGGGTTTCAATAGATTTTTCCAGAGTAGGTACAAACATTTGTTTTATATACTCACCAATTTCAGAATGTAATATTCGCTCAGGTTGAGAAAAATTATTTGTGGATAAAAACTTTTTTTCAATTAATGTCATTTTGTCTCCTTTGGTAAGTGATTTTTATTCTGTATTGCTAATACTACTTATGATTTACGCAAAAAACCTCTCATTTTTTCATTTATCTGTGTTCTTTGTAGCTAGTTTTTTTAATTTTATAAATTTTGTTCATCTGATTGAGATGAAACTCTGCCTTCCTTGATTGCTGTTCGATGTTCTTTTCTGGCTTGTTTTCGACGCTGTAATGAAGCTGTCCTACCTTGAGAAACATGAGAATGTTTGATAAAAGATGTTTCTTCTCTTGCTTCCTGGCTAAAATATCTAGCTAGGTGGCTGATGGTTGGATATTGAAACATTTCTACCAAGAGAAAATCTCTTTGAAATATTTTTTGCAATTTATTATGAACTTGAACTAAAAGCAGCGAATGACCACCGAGTTGAAAGAAGTTATCATTGATTCCTACGTTCTCAAGATTAAGTACTTCTTGCCAAATATCGGCAATAGTTTTTTCAACCTCAGTTTGGGGTGGCTGGTAAACTGTTTCCAACTCGGGGCGTGCTGTATCAGGTGCAGGTAGCGCTTTGTGATCGACCTTTCCATTTGGTGTTAGTGGTAGTGCCTCCAGTGTGATAAAAGCTGTTGGCATCATGTAGTTTGGTAACTTTGACTCTAAAAAGTTACGTAGTTCAGGAATTATTAGTGTTTGCTCTCTTTGATCAACTACATAGGCGACTATTCGTTGGGAGTCTGCTGAAGCTTCGCTGACTACAACTACAGTTTCTCGTACTGCTGGGTGTTGGCTAATGATTGCCTCAATTTCTCCCAATTCAATTCTGAAACCACGTACTTTTACTTGGTTATCAATGCGGCTTAAATACTCAATGTCTCCATTTGGTAAATATCGAGCTAAATCGCCGGATTTATAAAGAAGTGCATTGGGTTTATTACTAAAGCAATTAGGAATAAATCTTTCGGAAGTTAGTGTTGGTCGGTTTAAATAACCCCTGGCTACACCAGCACCACCAATATACATTTCACCTGGTACTCCTATGGGTACTGGCTGCCCATATCTATCTAGTAAATAAATTTGTAAGTCACCAATTGGACGACCTATTAAACTTGCTGATGCTACTTCTAAGTCTGCCATTTTTAATGGACGATATGTCACATGCACAGTAGTTTCTGTAATCCCGTACATGTTAATTAACTGGGGTGACTGGTCGCCATGTCGTTCAAACCAAGGTCTTAAACTCTCAATTTGCAATGCTTCTCCACCAAAAATTACTTTTCGTAGGCTTAGGTTGTTACTATTTTCTAGGGATTCTTCTACCTGTATCAGTTGTCGGAAAGCAGAAGGCGTCTGATTAAGTACAGTCACTTGCTGTGTTAACAATAATTGATAGAACTTTTGAGGTGAACGGCTCAACCAATACGGTACTACCACTAATTTTCCACCATACAGCAATGCTCCCCAAATTTCCCAAACGGAAAAATCAAAGGCTATGGAGTGGAATAGTGTCCAAACATCATGTTGGTTAAAGTTATAGCAGTGTTCAGTTGCTGCTAACAAACGAACAACGTTGCTGTGATTGACTAAGACGCCCTTGGGTTGACCTGTTGAGCCAGAGGTGTAGATGATGTAAGCTAGGTTATCAGTGGTACATTCACTAATTGGGTTTTGTGAGCTTTGTTGAGCTACAATTTCACAATCTGTATCTAGATAAACAACCCTAGTCTGATGTTGTGGCAAATTCTCTATCATCTGCTGCTGTGTTAGTAGTACTGATACAGCAGCATCTTGCAATATGAAGGCTAAACGTTCTGGTGGATATGCTGGATCTAACGGTACATATGCACCACCTGCTTTGAGGATGGCTAATAGTCCGATGACCATAGAGAGCGATCGCTCTACACAAATTCCCACCAATACCTCTGGTTTTACTCCCAATGAACGCAAGTAATGCGCCAATTGGTTAGCTTTCGTGTTTAGTTGGCGATAAGTTAACTGCTCCGATTCAAACACTACTGCTACTGCATCAGGTGTGCGTTCTACTTGCGCTTCAAACAATTCATGGATGCACTGTTCTTGAGGATACTTAACTTCTGTATCATTCCACTCCAACAGCAATTGATATTTTTCTTGTGCAGTCAGTAGCGGCAAGTCTCGAAGTTGTTGTTCGGGATTAGCAACTATACCTTCCAGTAAAGTTTTTAAATGTCCTAATATTCTGTTAATCGTGGCACTATCAAAACGACGGGTATCATACCCAATCGACAGTAATAAATTTGAACCTGGATATACTTGTATAGTCAGAGGATAATTCGTCTTTTCAAATACCCGAGCTTCACCAAGTGCCAGACTTTCAGCTAGCTTTTCTTTAGTACTATCTATTAAGTAATTATTAAAACTTAAAATGCTTTCAAATAGTGGCAACCCACGAGGAATTTCACTCCACTGTTGAATCTGTAACAGTGGACTATACTCATACTGACGCATTTCCACTTCTTGAACTTGCAGCTTTTTCAACCAAGGTATAAGTAAAGCATCACTTTCTACTTGTACTCGTAGCGGCAATGTGTTGGCGAAAAGTCCCATCATGGACTCTGCTTCTGCCAATTCAGTAGGTCTGCCTGAAGATGTGGCACCAAAAACTATATCTGACTCACCACTATAGCGGCTTAAAAGTATAGCCCAGGCTCCTTTGAGTAGGATATTTAAAGTAAGATGATACTTTCGCGTCAGGGAATTTAAGGCATCTGTAGTTGTTACCGAGAGTAGAGTTTTTTGACAATCATGGTCTTCGTTTTCGTTAGACAAAGTATCGGTAGCTTTGTCCATCATTAGTGGTGTCGGTACCGTAAATCCTCTAAGCGTCTCGCGCCAGTAAACTTCAGCCTTTGATATATCTTGTTGCTGTAGCCAAGAAATGTATTCTCTAAAAGGACGAGGGCGTTCTAGATATAAATCCTGACCTTTGTAAAAGGCATTATAGAATTCATAAAATTCTTTCCATAGCCATGTTAAAGACCACCCTTCCATCAATATATGGTGATAGCTAAAGACAAATTGATAAGCTTTATCAGCTACCTGAATTAATGCCAGACGGATTAGTGGAACTTGGGAAAGTGTAAAGCCTTGTTTGCAATCTGCTGCTAAAAAAGCTTCTAAGTGCTTTTCTTGTTCCTGCGAAGAAAGTTCGCGCCAGTCTTGAAAATCCCAAGGCAAATCGACTTGTCGATATACCACTTGATATGGCTTATCAAGATTTTCCCAGTAGAAGGAGGTACGCAAAATCGGATGCCGATCTAAAACTCGCTGCCATGCTTTTTGGAAAGCTGGAACATCAACTTGAGTTTGTAAGGCGTAGCAAAACTGCTCAAAGTACATCCCCGAATTAGGTGTAACCAGTGTGTGAAAAAGCATACCCTGCTGTAAGGGTGAAAGTTCGTATATATCTTCAATATTGTTTTGGTTCATGGAAAATTACTCCTAGATCACTGACCAATCTGAGCCAGCAAGTTACTCAAATTTTCTTGATTGATGTTTGCTGCCGAAAAGTCTGAAGGGGTATACTCTACTGCTTCTAGGGAGCGAGAATGGGTGATAAGAGATTTGAGCGCTTCGACAAAGCTATGAGATAGTTTCTCTATAGTCTCGCGTCGATGCAGATTCGTACTATAGCCAAATTCTAGTCTCAATTGACCTTCTTCATTAACCCATGCGGTCACGCCTAGTAAATGAGGACTAGTTCCTTGGAGACTGTACGCTGATCCGGTGGATTCTTCAGTCGGTCTGAGCATAGAAGATTGATCAAAGCTTTTACCAAATTGACCAAGGTAGAGAAAAAACACTTCTGCTTGGGGAAGCGATCGCATTTTCTCTGTAAGTGTTGTATCCTCGCTCAAATAGCGTAATACTCCATGATCAATGGTTCTACTAGAAATGTTACGAAACTGCTCTTTAACGGCTTTCAATGCATCCCCTGGATTCTCAGCCCCTTCTAAATCCAACAGCACAGGATAAAGAGTAGTCAGCCAACCTACTGTCCGTGATACATCCACATTTTCTATAATGGTATTTCCGTCCCGTGCATCTTCTTCGGTATTAAACAGTAGCCATTTTATGCCTGTCCATTGTTTAAAAGCTTGTACAAGAGTAGTCAGTAGAACTTCTTGTGTATTAGTTCGATAAACTGCTAGAACCTCCTGAAGTAATGCCTGAGTTTCTGTTTCGGTTAACGCTACTGAGACACTTTCACCTGATGCTACAGTGTTAATGCCTCCTGGATAATCGATTGGTAAGCGATAAACCTGTTTGTAACGTTCACTGAGGCAGGAATTTAGCCTTTTTTGTAACTCTGCTGATTGAGCGTATTCCTTTAGTCGTTCAGACCACTGTTTGAAAGAGGTTGTTTTCTGGGGCAGTTGAATGGCTTTACCTTGACGAAGCTGTTGATAAGCAGTCTCAAGATCCTCTAGTAAGATTCGCCAAGAGCCGAAATCCACTGCCAAGTGGTGGATGATAATTAGCAAGCGGCTTGATTTATTGACACCCAAATCAAAAAGAACACCCCGCACAATTGGCCCATCTGATAAGTTTAAACTAGCTTGTAGTTCCGTGGCGGTTGCTTCCATCAAAGATTTTTGAACATCAGGTGACAATGCTGATAAATCTCTATGTATCAAATTCACCTGTTTTTCCAAGCCATTATTCACTTGTTGCCAGCCAGATTCAGAGGGGATAAACCGGAGGCGAAGTGCATCATGGTGGATGAATAAATGCTGCCATGCTTGTTCAAACAAAACTGGATTGATAGCTTGCATTATCTCTACAAAAAATGCCATGTTCCAGTGATCCGGTTTTGATAAATTCTGTTCAAAGAACCAGTGCTGGATAGGCGTCAGAGGTAGCGAACCAGTTACTAAACCCTGCTCAGTCTGGACAATTTGCTTTGTACTTGTCACCTCTGCCAGTTCAGCAATTGTCTGATGCTCAAACAATTGTTGAGGGGCAAGCCGATAACCTGCTTTCGCAGCTCTGGCGCTAACTTGAATGCCAAGTACAGAATCTCCCCCTAACTCAAAAAAGTTATCATCAATACCTACTTGCTCAATTCCCAAAAGTTCTTGCCAGATATTGGCAATGGTTTGCTCTACCTCATTTCTAGGAGCAACATAGTCATTATCTAAATTAGGTCTTAAATAAGATGAAGCGGAAGTGGTTTTTGATGTTAGTTGAGAATTTTGACTAAATTCAAGTTTTATCCATCTGCTGATGCTAGTTTGCAAATCTACCGTTGATATGACTACTTGAGGGAATTTATTTACAGATAAGGCACGTTTAAAAACCTCCAGTACTTCTTGGCTTGTCATAACCGAATCTGCACCTTTGGTTAAGGTTACTGATTCCGAAGATTCTTGAGTAATCCAATCGCCATAATTGATACTCAGCCAGGGGAAAAGGCTTGTTTGATTATGTTTATGTACAAAAGCATCAGTGAATATATGCGCTGCTGGATAAGCAGCTATGCCCATTACCCCCAAAACAGATGCTAATGAGGATATTACTACACACAAATCAAGCTCTTTTCCTTTTAGGATATTTTCTAATACAAATAATCCATAGCCTGTTGAGCTTAATTGGCTTTCACACTCAGTTTTAGTTATCTGTTGAATATTGCTAAACAACTTTATGCCTGCTGCATGAATGACACCATGAATTTCACCAAAGCGGTTCGATGCCTGAATCATTACTGCTTGCATTTGTTCGAGATTCGCAACATCGGCGCGGCAAATTAGAACCTCAGCACCTAATGCTTCTAATGCTTGCACTTTCTGAATTTTGCGACTGATATGATCGTTATCATCATGATTTGCTAGCCATTGCGACCAATCTTGTTTTGCCGGAAAATTGGAACGCCCTGTGAGAACTAGTTTGGTGTGTGCTGTTTGGGCAAGATATTCTGCCAGCAGCAAGCCAATATCTCCCAAACCACCAATAATTAAGTACACTCCTTCATCCCTGATGGGAATTGTTTCTTGATTTGGCTCTTCAAGTTGTATTGGTTCAAAAGTTTGCACCCAACGATGTTTGCCACGGTAGGCAATCATATTCTCAGATGTTGTTTGAGTCAGTTCTGTTACGAGCTGGTCTATGAGTTGACTGTTTTGGGATATTCTTGATTGAGGAATGACTACATCAATGTTACGACAGGTGATATTGGGATACTCTTGGGGAATCACCTTACAGATTCCCATGACAGTAGCCTTTTCCGGGCACAAGTTTTCGTCGCCGTTTACCTCTTGCACATTGTTAGTAACAACTGAAATTTGGATAGTATCAGTAATTTCTTGTCTTCCCAACGCTTGTGCTAAGAAAAGTAGACTATAAAAACCATTATTTTGACATTCTTCAAAGAAGTGATGGGATGATTCTGGTTGTGTGTTGGGGATGAGACTCCAAAAATGAGCGAAATGCCATCCGGCGCGCTCCGCGATCGCATTTGATTTTAAATCCCATACTTTCTTCAGCAAGGCATCATAGTCACTACCTGCTTGGGGATTAATTGCGTAAGAGCGATCACCTAGTTGTGTAAACTGCTCTCCAACAGTCACCCTAATCACATCATGTCCTTCTAATTCCAACTGTTTGACAACTTGTAAACCTACTCCAGCAGTATCAATAAAGACTAAATAATTTAATTTGTGTGCTGATTTCGCTCCTATCTGTGGAGAACGTTTCCAGGAAGGGATATAAAACCAGTCAGCAATATCCGGTTTTTTCTGTAATGCTTGCGGCGATGGTGTTGCCAAATTAGTTTCAGGATTAGCATCAATCCAGTAACGCTGACGTTCAAAAGGATATGTAGGTAAGGGCAGGCGATCGCGTTGTTGATCAGCATAAAAACCAGACCAATCTACCTTTACCCCTGCCAGCCAAAGGCGACCCAATGTATTCATTAAAAAGGCGACATCTGACTGTTGCTCATAGGAATGCCGCAGAGAAGACAACATCACTGATTTGGTATCATCACTTTCTAGACATTGCAGTGCGAAACTACTCAATGCTTGACCAGGGCCAACCTCCAATAAAATCGGATGATCTTTTTTCCACAACTCTTGCACCCCCGAAGCAAAGCGTACTGCTTGGCAGAGGTGCTTCACCCAATAACTGGGATCTGTTGCTTGGTCTGCTGTAATCCAAGTTCCGGTGACGTTGGATAAATAGGGAATTTTCGGTGGTTTGAGGCTGAATGTTTGCACTAAATTGTGAAAGGTAGGTGCGATCGCCTCCATCATCACCGAATGAAAAGCATGAGAACTCTGTAAACGCTTACCAACTAAACCTCTTTCACTCAATTGTCGTTCTACTTCTTCGATAGCATCTGTAGCACCTGCAATCACACACAACGATGAGCCGTTGATTGCAGACAGAGAAATCTTCTCATTCAAGAAGGGCTGTATTTCCTCTTCAGAAAGCCCAATTGCCAACATTGCTCCTTCTGGCAACTCTTGAATCATTTGCGCTCTTTTAGCTACCAAAGTTAAAGCGTCTTCCAAAGACAAAACCTCGGACAGACAGGCTGCTACATATTCACCAATGCTATAGCCAATCATTGCCGTTGGACGAATTCCCCACGATATCCACAATTGAGCTAAAGCGTATTCAATAACAAAAATAGCTGGTTGAGTGAGAAAGGTTTGATTCAGCTTTTGAGTGCGTAGATCTGCCTGTTCTGTTCCCCGACCTAACATTTTTCGCAAATCTAGCCCAGCAGAGAGAGTGCTTGGTTTATTTCCATTCTCACTGTTTCTATTGGGATACAGAACATCTCGCAAATCATTACCAAGGTGGGGTTTGAGGAGTTCGCAACATTGGTCAACACAGGTGCGAAATGTTGGCTCAGTTTGGTAAAGTTCAAGAGCCATATTAACGTAGTGAGTTCCTAGCCCAGAAAACATGAAGGCAACAGGACGTTGTTGCGTTTTTTCAGTACTGGTGAGAACTCGCTTTGGTTCTTGAAGTGCATTGATAGCATCTTGAATATCCTGACAGACAACTGTGCGCCGATGCTCGAAAGTTCTACGCCCAACCTGCAATGTGTAAGCCACATCGGCAAGGTTTAAATCGGGATGCTCTTGGAAGTAATTAGCTAGATTTGTGGTAGCCGTTTCCAGTGCTGAATCGGTTTTGGCAGATAGCATCAACAACTGCCAAGGACGAGAGGAACTAGAAGCTTCGAGAATTGGAGCTTCTTCAAGAATCAGATGGGCATTGGTTCCTCCAAGTCCAAAGGAACTAACTCCTGCACGTCGAGGAGTGCCATTAGTCTGCCATTCCGAAAGTGTGGTATTGACGTAGAAAGGACTGTTAGCAAAGTCAATTTCTGGATTAGGCGAAGTGAAGTGTAAGCTGGGTGGTATCTGTTTGTGCTTGAGGGCTAAGACGGTTTTGATTAATCCCGTCACACCAGCCGCAGTGTCCAAATGTCCAATATTGGTTTTGACGGAACCAATGGCGCAGAATCCTTTCTTCTGGGTACTAGAGCGAAAAGCTTGTGTCAAGGCAGCAATTTCAATGGGATCTCCTAAGACTGTTCCTGTACCGTGAGCCTCAATGTAAGTAATTGTCTCCGGTTCTACTTCGGCAACTACTTGGGCTGTTCTAATTACTTTTGCTTGGGTATCGATACGGGGTGCTGTGTAGCTTACTTTGAATGAACCATCATTATTGATTGCCGATCCTTTGATTACAGCATGAATCGTATCGCGATCGCTAAGAGCATCTTCTAATCGCTTCAACACCACAATGCCCACACCCTCACCGCCCACAGATCCCTTTGCCCCAGCATCAAATGCACGGCAATGTCCATCAGGAGATGCTATTCCCCCTTCTGTGTAGAGGTATCCAGCTTTTCTTGTCGCGCTTATGGCTACCCCACCAGCTAAAGCGATATCACATTCACCATTTAGCAAGCTCATGATAGCCAAGTGAACAGCAACTAATGAAGTTGAGCAGGCAGTTTGAACGGCATAACTGGGGCCTTCTAAGTTGAGTTTGTAAGAGACGCGCGTGGTTAGGAAATCTTTATTACCTGCAATTACGAGTTGCTGAGGATCAACAGAGTTGATAATATTTTGATTTAAATAAATATTAAGTAAATAGGTGTTCAAACTAGATCCAGCATAAACACCTACAGCACCTTTATAATTTTGTGAATCGTATCCAGCACTTTCCATAGCTGACCAAGCACACTCTAGAAAAAGCCGATGTTGCGGATCGGTAATTTCTGCTTCTCTGGGATTAAAGCCAAAGAATGAAGCATCAAATAATTCTGCGTCTTCTAATATAGCGTGTGCTTTGACATAGTTAGGGTCATTTAATATAGATGAACTTATACCTGATGACAATAATTCTTCATCGCTGAAAAAAGATACCGATTCTACTCCATTTTGAATATTTCTCCAGAATTCATCAATATTTTTGGCCCCAGGAAAACGCCCTGTTAAGCCAATAATTGCTATTTCTGAACCATTTCTAGAATTTGGTACTGTCGAAATACTCATAGTTTCAGTTAATCCTTAATTTTTGGAAGACGTTTTTTGTTTATTTTTACGAGAATATCTTTTTCATTTGACGATATTTGTAGTATAAAAAGGTTATTTTTGACTTTAACTTTATTAAAATAACCAGCTAAAGATATGAGATTACAATCCTAAATTTTATGTAAAAGCTTTTCTTTCTTCTCTACGAGACGCTAGGCGATCGCGGAAGCCTCTGGCAGAAAACGTGATTCTTTACTTTAATGCTAATTACTAGTGATTTGTAGAGCTAATTTATCAATAAGGGGAAGGGGGGAAAGCTAAAAACCTCGCTCTTGGTGGGGGAAATGATCTGCATTATTATAGGATAGAGAAGGTGAAAACCGAGCCAATAGGAGGGACAACCTGTGTTCATCCATTTTCCCTTTCCCCTTCTTGTTTATCATTTTTATTGCAAGTATTTTTTAATTAGTCTCAAATATATTAACGACAATTAGTAGCATTAGCAACAGAGGAACCATCGTGATTAAATATGAAAAAATTGATATTTATCAGCGTTACTTATAAGAAGGTATATTATATTTAGACATAGGACGATCCTTTTCAAGGTGATGAGACCTATTCTCATTCTGCTTTAAAAGTGTGTCATATATAGCGTTTACTAATCACATGAGGTACATCATATTCCCCTCCTCGCTTGCGGGGAGGGGGTTGGGGGTGGGGTTCTTGTACCTCACTCAACTGAGAACCGCTGTATATACATTAGACATCTCCGAACAAGAATGTAGAGACGTAGCACTGCTACGTCTCTACAAGGGTTCTGGATAACGCATATTAAATTTGTAGGATTCGCAGACGAATATGATGTATTTAGGCATGAGTTCAAGGTGTGTTGACTAGATATTTACATAAGTCATCGATTACTGCATTCTTGCTAAAATATCAAAACCGCCCCAGTTTCCCCGATCTACAAAATAAATCTGATTTTTTTCAACTACCTTGAGTTGTCGCCACAAAGGTTTTTGTTGGAGTTTCTCTAAAAACTCATTAGCACCCTTCTGTCCCCGAACTAAAAAGAAGAGAACATCATCATCAATATTAGACAACTGTTCTTCAGAAATAGAGTTTGTATAGTAAAAATCTCCCCTTTGTCCTGATGGGCGTTGTAATCCAATATCATTTAAACTACAAGCCGAAGCGAGTGTAAAGGTTAAAACTGCCAATAATAAATAAGTAAGGTGACGTAAAGATATTTTCACGAACACCTACTTCACACAATAGAAAAAGTGAATTATCTACGCTTCATCCTCACGGATAGAAGCGTAGGATACCAGTGGGTTTGCTCAAAACTGCCAGGAAATTGTACCCTGTATTGTCAAGGGATCGCCAGGTATAATCCGATTTATATTTTGTGCAGAGACAAAATAATCAGTGTCGAACAAATTCTTAATATTGATCGCAGCTCGGTAATTGTCCCGCTTGTAATAAATAGCTGCATCTGTGCGTACATAACTAGGTAACTCAACCGTGTTGGCTAAGTCGGCTTGCCGATCTCCGTAGTAAAAAGCTCCTAAACCGAAGCCTAATCCTTTTAAACTGCCAGATTGAATTTCGTAAGTTGTCCATAGATTGAGCGCGTGTCTCGGCACATTATTCAGTTGATTACCCTGTGTCAATATATTGTCTCTTGTGATTTCTGTATCAGTGTAGGCATAACCAGCAATGATGTTCCACCCTGGCGAGATTTCGCCAGAAATATCAAACTCAATCCCACGACTGCGCTGTTCCCCAACTTGAATAGTTCGTTGTGGATCATTTGGATCTGGATTGTCGGCTGAGAGATTGGTGCGAGTCAAATCATAAAATGCCAAGGTTGTACTTAATCGATCGGTCAAATCTGCTTTCACTCCGATTTCATACTGCGTTCCTCGCTGCGGTTCCGGCAGAGCTGGACCGAATAGATCTACCGCCTGATTGAATGAACGGCTATAGCTAGCGTAGAGTGAGATTGGTTTAATAGGCTGGTAAACAATGCCAAGACGAGGGCTAAAAGCTTCTGTCTGCTTAAAGTCGGTTGTCTGGTTCAATAAATCCTCAGCCTCTTGATTAGCAATATCAAAGCGTCCACCCAAAAGTACTTTGAAGTTTTCTGTTAGGGTAATTTGATCTTGAAGGTAAAAACCTAATTGTTGCGCCGTATTTTTGATATCAAAATCTGGAACACTAGCTCCTGTAGCAGTTCCATACACAGGATTGAAAACATCGAGAGGAGTAGTGTCATTGAAAAGAGCGTCGGAATTAGTGTCTGTTTTGCTCAGGTTAAATCCAGCGACTAGCTCATGCTTGATACTACCTGTTGTCAACTTAGCGACCACATAATTGTCTAGATTATAATTATTTTGATCATAGTCAAAATTCTCAACGCCTCTTTCCAAGGTACGCAAATCATCTTGTAATCCGAAAGAAAACACAATATCTCGTCTGAGGCGAAACAAAGAAGTCTGAAAAACGCTCCGGGCTTGCCAGTTATCGCTAAAGCGATGTTCAAAATTATAGCCAATCCGAAATGCACTGTTAGATGCATCATTAAGATTAGGCTCACTCACAGAACGATTACGAGGAATTCTGCCATTGGGGTTAGGCAGGATGCTTCCCTGTGCGGGTATCCCAAAATCATAGGGACCCTCTGCAAGGGAATAGCTTGCTTCTAGAGTCAGCTTTGTTCTGTCACTAATTTGCCAGCTTAAAGTAGGTGCAATTAGATATTGCTGTTGCTCAAAGAAATCAACAAAGCTTTCGTTTGTTCCAGCAGAAGCATTCAGGCGATACAACACTGTTTTACTATCATTCAACGGGCCAGATAAATCAATTGCACCGCTATAGGTATTGTAGTTACCAACAGAAGTTTCCACGAAGTAGAACGGATCGCTTAATGGTTGCTTCGTGACTAAGTTGACCTTGCCACCTAGTCCGCCTTGACCGAATAGAACCGAAGCGGGCCCTTTGAGGACTTCAACCCGCTCAATATTTGAGCCAAATCCGACCTCACTGATTGAACGGTCTTGTATGCCATTGAGTAGAGTCTCTCCAAAAGCATCAAAGCCCCGAATTTTGATGACATTGAGAGGATCGCGGGGGCTTCTACTTCCTACCACTACACCCGGCGCATTTTTTAACACGTCTGTTAGGCGAGTTGCTTGCTGGTCTTTAATGACCTGTTGCGGTATGACCTGAATCGACTGGGGAATATCACGCAACGGCGTATTGGTTCTCGTAGCAGATGAGGTATCGGGAACGCGATACCCATCCTGTTCACCCGTCACCACCAACTCAATCGGTTCATCTTGCTGTGCTGTGGGTTCCTGCTGTGTTGTGGGTTCCTGCTGCGCTGTGGGTTCCTCCGGTTTCGTCTCAGTCGTCGGCTTCTCCGGTGGCTGCATCGCAGTTGCAGCAGATACTACCCCAAAAACCAAACCTGCATCATCATCAAATAATTCAACAGTTGGTAATGCTGCTGCACCTGTCACTGTCACCCGGATAGTATTTGCATCGAGATTCGTAACTGTGATCTCAGTAATTTCCGGAAGTGGTTTTTCGGAACGAAATGTGAAAGCATCACCATTGGGTAAACGGAGTTGTGAGTTAGGTATATCAGCAATAAAGTTATTCCCAGTACTGCGATTTGTGATTTGCAGTTGCGCCCCAATGGATGTCTGTAAAATTACCTCTACACCTTTTTCAGTGGGAGTAGCTTTAACTCCCGTAATCTGCACAATTTCTGATGAGGGTGCTGGCGACTGCACTAGCATTTGGGCACTAGTCTGGGGATGCTCTATCTCACTAATCTGGCGAATCTCTCTAATTGACTTGGAATTGCGTAGTACCGATGCGACAGATTTACTTTGTACTTCTTGCCTGGGTATTTCTTGAGCAGTGGCGCTCATTGCACCCCAAAACGAAACAGAACTTGCTACTAAGAAGATTTTCGATAACTGCTTTGGCTTCATTTACTACTCCACACACCCGTCACCATCATCTGACTGAAAATAACGTCAATAAGGCAGCAAATAGCTGAATTATTGAGATAAATTACTATCAAGTTGAAAAGAAATATTACAACTAATCGATAATTAATTGCAAGTATTTATCAGCTTTTCTTCACAAAGAGTGCCGAGCAAACAATCTCTGAATATCACGATTGTTTAGATATTTTTATTCGTCATGATTCGTGAATTTTCAGATGATGAGCAGTTTGTCAAGAGGTTGGAAACATGAAAATTTTCTGTTGGCAGATGACTTTCAGGAAAGCGTGAGTTCCACGAACCTCTCCCTCTCCCAATACGGTTCGGTTAAAGGGGAAAGGGAAAGGGGGAAAAACTTTTAACCCTTAATCTTTAACCTTTCCCCAAAGGTAATTCTGAGTTCAAAATGCTTATCCGAACCGTATTGCTCCCTCTCCGACTCAAAGAGGGACGGTTTTGCATAAAAATACTAGGAAGAGGTTTTTTAATTGAGCTAATTTGGACACTACACGATCTGTCGAATTCACGTCAGGAAAAGGTAATAATTCTAGTTTAGGTACAGGTTTTCGGATGCTTTTAACTAGACCATTCGATCCATCCTTAAATATTTTCAATAGATTTCATTTTTTGCAGACGCTTTTTCTGTTGAGCTTTACCAGCTTCAATTTTTTCACTGACAATATTTGTTACGCGAAAAGATGGGTTTCCATTTTTGACTTGATTAAAATAATCTACTAAAGAGTTTATAGTCGGATATCTAAACAGGTCGAGCATAGATAAATCACTCTGAATTACTTCACGCAATTTGCTATGAACTTGAACCAAAAGCAGCGAATGACCACCTAATTCAAAGAAATTATCATAGATTCCTACGTTCTCAATATTCAGTACTTCTTGCCAAATATCGGCAATAGTTTTTTCTACATCAGTTTCGGGTGGCTGATAAATTGCCTCTAATTGGGGACGTGCTGTATCAGATGCTGGTAAAGCTTTGCGGTCAATTTTACCATTGGGCGTGAGTGGTAGTGCTGACAACATCACAAAAGCTGTTGGCACCATATAGTTTGGTAGTTTTGATCCTAAAAAGTGACGCAGTTCCGTAATTGTCAGTGTTTGTTCTTTTTCTGGAACGACATAAGCTACTAAACTTTGAGTATCTGCTGCTACAACTACAGTTTCTCGAACTGCTGGGTATTGGCTAATGAGTGCTTCAATTTCTCCGAGTTCGATGCGGAAACCACGGACTTTGACTTGATGGTCAATACGACCCAAATATTCAATATCTCCATTCGGTAAATATCGACCTAAATCACCGGATTTATAAAGACGTGCATTTGGTTTATTACTAAAGGGATTGGGAATAAATCTAAGAGGTGTTAGTTCTGGTCGATTTAAATAACCCCGTACTACACCAGCACCACCAATATACATTTCACCTGGTACGCCAATAGGTACTGACTGTCGAAATTTATCTAATAAGTAAACTTGTAAGTCACCAATGGGACGCCCAATCACACTTGCTGATGTTACTTCTAAATCTTTCATCGTTAGCGGACGATATGTAACATGCACGGTTGTTTCCGTAATTCCGTACATATTGACTAACTGGGGAAACTGGTCGCCATGACGTTCAAACCAAGGTCTTAAACTCTCAAGTTGCAATGCTTCTCCACCGAAAATGACTTTTCGCAGGCTTAATTTGTTGGTATTTCCGAAGGATTTTTCTGCTTGTATGAGTTGGGAGAAAGCTGAAGGTGTCTGGTTGAGTATTGTCACTTGTTGTGTTAACAACAATTTGTAGAAGTCTTCTGGTGAACGACTCACCCAGTACGGGACTACGACTAATTTCCCTCCATACAGTAGGGCACCCCAAAGTTCCCAAACTGAGAAATCAAAGGCTATGGAATGGAATAACGTCCAGACATCATGTTGGTTAAAGTGATACCAGGATTCAGTTGCTGCCAATAAACGAACAACATTCCTGTGATTGACTAACACCCCTTTGGGTTGACCTGTTGAGCCTGATGTATAGATGATATAAGCCAAGTTATCAGTTGTACACTCACTGATTGGGTTTTGTTGACTTTCTTGAGCTATAATTTCCCAATCTGTATCTAAACAGACAATATTAGTCTGATGTTGCGGCAAATTCTCTTTTAGGTGCTGCTGCGTTAATAACACTGACACCTGAGCGTCCTGCAATATAAAAGCTAAACGTTCTGGTGGATAGGCTGGGTCAAGAGGTACATATGCGCCACCTGCTTTGAGGATGGCTAAGAGTCCGATGACCATCGAGAGCGATCGCTCTACACAAATACCTACTAATACTTCTGATTTTACTCCCAAAGTGCGTAAGTAGTGGGCTAGCTGATTGGCTCTCTTGTTGAGTTCAGAATAGGTCAACTGTTCATTTTCAAATACTACTGCTACTGCATCAGGTGTTTCTTTTACTTGTGCCTCAAACAATTCGTGGATGCATTTTTCTTGCGGATATTCACTCTTAGTATCATTCCATTCCACTAATAACTGGTGTTTTTCAGCTTCTGTTAACAGTGGTAACTCCGAAAGCCTCCGTTGGGGATTTGCCACAATACCTTGAAGCAAGGACTGCAAATGTCCTGCCATCCGGCTAATAGTGCTTTCCTCAAATAAATCGGTACTATACTCCAAAGTGGCAAATAGTCCCTGTGTTGTTTCTGCCATCTCTAGGGTCAAATCAAATTTAGTACTACCACTCTCAATTGCCAGAGTACTTAAAGTCATACCAGGCAACTTTAAATCTGACATTGGTGCATTTTGAAGCACAAACATCACTTGAAATAGTGGTGCATAGCTCAAGTCTCGCTGTGGTTGTAGTTCTTCTACCAACAGTTCAAAAGGCAAGTCTTGATGTACATAGGCTCCTAATGCCACTTCCCGGACACGAGTGAGTACTTCTTCAAAGGTAGGATTACCTGCCAAATTAGTTCGCAGTACCAAAGTATTGACAAAAAGTCCAATTAACCCTTCTACTTCTGCGCGATTGCGGTTAGCGATGGGTGAACCAACCACAATATCTTCACTGCTAGTGTAGCGCCATAACAGAGTCTGGAAAGCTGCCAGCAAGGTCATAAATAAAGTGGTTCCTTGCTGCTGGCTGAGTTTATTCAAAGCTACGGATAACTCATTAGATAGCTCAAATGAATAGGTTGCACCCCGGAAGGTCTGAACGGGGGGACGTGGGTGGTCTGTGGGTAATTCTAGTACTCTGGGTGCCCCTTGTAACTGCTGAACCCAGTAAGATAGCTGAGATTGTAGCGCCTCTTTTTGTAGCCATTCTCGTTGCCAAGCTGCAAAGTCTATATATTGAACAGGTAGTTCAGCTAAGGGCGTTCGCGTAGCGTCTTGCAGAGAAAATTGTTCATCACAGAAGGCTTGATAAAGTGCTACCAATTCACGCACCAGCACACCTATCGACCAACCGTCAGAGACAATGTGGTGCATCGTGAATAACACTACATGCTCTTGTTCACTTAGCCGTAGTAGTTTCACCCGCAGCAGGAGGTCGCTTTTCAGGTCAAAGGGTTGTTGTGCTTCTGCTAATGCTTGCTGTTTGACTTGAGCTTCTTGTTGATTTGCAGGTAATTCACTGATGTCAAATACGGACAATGGTAGCGACGTTACCGATGAGATGATTGCTACAGGTTGCCCTTTGATTGTCTGAAAGTTCGCTCGCAAAGCTTCATGACGACAGAGAATTTCGTTGAAACTTTGTTGTAGTGCTTTGATGTTCAATTGCCCCTGTAGCCGAACAGCAGCAGGAATATTGTAAAAGCAACTGTTTGGATCTAGCTTGGCAAGAAACCATAACCGCTGCTGGGCAAAAGACAGGGGTAACTCTTGCGAACGTGAAATTCGCTCAATGTCTGGTGTATCAATTCCTAAGCCTATCTTGGTGGCTTTTTCAATGTCTTTAGCCAGCCCAGCTATTGTTGGTTTTTCAAATACGCAATGTAAAGGAAGCTCTACCTGAAAAACCTGCCGGATCTGGGAAATTAGACGGGTTGCTAATAGGGAGTGTCCGCCCACTTCAAAGAAGTTATCATCAATGCTAATTTTCTCAATACCAAGTACCCGAAGCCAAATACTAACTAGCATCTGCTCAATTGGTGTGGAAGGAGGTACAAAAGATGATTCAGGTACTAGCTGTGTCAGACCAATCACGGGCAATGACTTACGATCAACCTTACCATTAGGAGTCAGAGGGAGTTGATCTAAGATCACAAAAGCTGCTGGAACCATGTAGTTTGGTAACTTTGACTCCAGGGAGTTACGCAATTGAGAAATCGTCAGTGTTTCTTCTGCGTGTGGGACGACATAGGCGACTATTCGTTGAGCATCTGCTACAACTACAGTTTCGCGCACTGCTGGATGTTGGCTAATGACTGCTTCAATTTCTCCAAGTTCAATGCGGAAGCCACGAATCTTCACCTGGTAATCAATCCGACCAATATACTCAATTTCTCCATTGGGTAAATAGCGGGCTAAATCGCCAGTTTTATACAAACGTTCGGAATTTGAGGGTTGGTCTTCTTTCCCTCCCCTGCTCCCCTGCTCGCCTGCTCTCCTGCTTGTTTGGAAAGGGTTAGGGATAAATTTCTCAGCGGTCAGTTCCGGGCGGTTTAAATAGCCTCGTGCCAATCCTTTGCCACCTATATGCAATTCCCCTGCTACACCTACAGGAACTAATCGGCTGTATTGGTCTAAAATGTAAAATTGCGTGTTAGCGATCGCATGACCAATGGGTACAACTTTGCGATCAGTTTCTATTTGAGACACTGCTGACCAAATGGTGGTTTCGGTGGGACCATACATATTCCATAGAGAGTGACATCGTTGCCGTAATTGATTGGCTATATGTACAGGTAAGGCTTCGCCACCACAGAGGATTTTTAATTGATCATTGCCACCCCAGCCTGTAACTAGAAGTAACTGCCATGTCGCTGGTGTGGCTTGCATAACTGTAGCTTTTGAATTAGCCAGTGTTGCTGACAACTGCATTCCGTCTGAGGCCACTTCCCGACTGACAATTACTAACCGACCACCGACTATGATTGGCAGGAATAGTTCTAATGCGGCAATATCGAATGAATAAGTAGTGACTGCTAGTAAAGTGTCTTCCCCGGTTAACCCTGGCTTTTGCTTCATCGCAAACAAGAAGTTGCTCAAAGCGCTGTGGGGAATTTGTACGCCTTTTGGTTTGCCTGTGGAACCGGAGGTATAAATGATGTAAGCTAGGTTTTCAGGAGTTAGCTCACAGAATAAATTTTCTTGGCTTTGTTGGGCGATCGCTAAAGCTGTTTTGTAGCTATTTGCTTGCCAATCAGTATCCAAGCAAATGACTTGAGCTTGGTGTTGGGGCATTGCTGACAAGAGCGAAGCTTGAGTCAGCAATAACGGCACTTGAGCGTCTTCTAGAATGAAAGCTAATCGTTCTTTGGGATATGCTGGATCTAGTGGGATGTATGCACCACCAGCTTTGAGGATCGCTAATAGTCCAATGAGCATCGAAAGCGATCGCTCTATGCAAATCCCCACCAATACCTCTGGTTTTACTCCCAAAGTGCGTAAGTAGTGGGCTAGCTGGTTGGCTCTCTTGTTGAGTTCACAATAAGTTAACTGCTCATTCTCAAATACTACTGCTACTGCATCAGGTGTTTCTTTTACTTGTGCCTCAAACAACTCGTGGATGCATCTTTCTTGCGGATATTCGGTTTGTGTATTATTCCACTCTCCTAATTGCTGTTGTTCTGCTGAGGTTAACAGTGATAATTTTTCTAAGCGCTGATAGGGATTAGCAACCATGCCTTCCAGCAGTGTTTGCAGGTGTCCCAACATCTGGTTGATGCTGAAAGCATCAAAGCGATCGTTCTCTTGATAGGCAATTTTAAATAACAACTCTCTGCCTGGAATAACACTTAGAGTTATCGGATAATTAGTTTTTTCAAATACCTGTATATTTTGAATTTTGAAGTTTAAATCCGGCTGTGCCAATGTTTCATCTAGAGGGTAATTTTCAAACACCACAATACTGTCAAATAAGGACAGATTAGACGAAATCTCGCTCCACTTTTGTATATCCACTAACGGCGCGTACTCATACTGACGCGCCTCAACTTGTTGAGCAAACAGTTGTTGCAGCCAAGAGAGCAATTCTTGCTTGGGACTTACTTGCACCCTGACTGGCAAAGTGTTGATAAATAGCCCAATCATAGATTCTGCATTGGCTAAGGCAGGAGGACGGCCAGAAACTGTAGCTCCAAAAAGTATATCTTCTTCACCGCTGTAACGGCTCAGTAGCAGTGCCCAAGCTGCCTGCACTAAGGTATTAAGTGTGAGTTGATACTGTTTGACAAAAAAATTAAGAGCAGCAGTTGTCGTAGGAGACAATTTCAATTCTTGTGCCTTATAATCCTGTTCTTGATTGGGTTGGTATCCAATCAGTGGATTAATCCCCAGTTGAGTGGGAGATGTCAAACCTGAAAGTGTCTTTCGCCAAAAAGCTTCCGCTTGAGAAATATCCTGCTGTTGCAACCAAGCGATATAATCCCGATAGGGACGGGGTACAGGTAAGTAAAGATTTTCACCTTCACAAAAAGCTCTGTAGTAAGCAATAACTTCTTCGTATACATTAGACCCCGACCATCCGTCAAGTAAGAGATGGTGGTGGCTCCAACAGAACTGATAAACTTGCTCTGCCAAGCGAATTAGTGTGAAGCGCATCAGTGGGGCTTGAGAGAATAAGAAACCATGTTGGCGCTCTGCTTGCAAAAGGGTTTCTAAGCGTTGTTGTTGCTCAGTTCGAGATATTTCCCGCCAATCTAGCTGTTGCCAAGGGAATTTGACCTCCCGACAGACTACCTGAAGAGGTTTTTCTAAGTTTTCCCACACATAGGCGGTTCTTAACACGGGATGACGAGTTATCACTTGCTGCCAAGCTTGACTAAAGGCAGTAATGTTTAATGCTCCATGTAACTCAAAGCATCTCTGTTCTACGTAAACATCAGAGTTGGGAGCATAAATACTGTGGAACAGCATCCCCTGTTGCATTGGAGATAAGGGATAAGCATCTTCAATATTTTTTAAGCTCATCTTGTTTCTCTCCCTTAAAATGAAATTTGTTGCAAAGCTAAATCGAGTTCCATTTGGTTTAACTGCACCAAAGGGAAGTCAGAAGGCGTAAAACCAACTCCTTCGGGAGATTGACAGTGGGCGATTATAGAGCGCAATGCCTCGATAAACCTCTGTGCTAGAGTTTCCACTGTAGATTGTTTATGCAAGTTCTGACTGTAACGCCACTGCAATTTCAGCTGACCTGAAATAATACTGCCGTCAATTTCTAGCAAGTATGACCGATGATTGCGATCGCTTTGGTTACTACCCTCAGATTCACTAGCAAATTTAAACATTGAAGATGTATTTAATACTTGGTCTAGTTGACCCAGGTAATTAAAAATCACTTCTGCTTTGGGCAGAGAACGCAATGCCTCAGCCATTCTCCTATCTTCATTGAGGTAGTACAGCACTCCGTAGCCGATACCCCGATTTGGTATCTGTCGCAGTTGCTCTTTTACTATCTTTAGCGATTCTCCAAGGTTGTTAGTCTCTTCTACACTCAATACAATCGGAAATACACTGGTAAACCAACCTATTGTCCGCGAGATGTCTGCATCTGTTAAGATTTCTTCCCTGCCATGTCCCTCCAAGTCCAATAACAGTGTGGTTTGTCTAGTCCATTTGGCAAAAGCTTGTATGAATGCTACAAGCAACACATCATTTATTTGAGTCCGGTAAGCGGCTGGTACATCTTGCAACAGGGCTTGGGTTTCTTGGGCACTCAAGGTAACTGTGACATTCGCAACAGAACTGATTGTATTATCTCCACCTGGATAATCTAGAGGTAGGGAGGAACAGGGTTGACGCAGTATTTGCAACCAATAATCCATTTCTGCTTGTACTGCTGCTGATTGAGCATATTGTTGCAGTTGGTCAGCCCATTGTTTGAAAGAAGTAGTTTTTGGTGATAATTTGATATCCTCACCCCGAGTTAGCTGTGCATAAGCTGTCTGCAAGTCTTCCAATAAAATCCGCCAAGAGACTCCATCTACAACCAGGTGATGAATCACGATAAACAGGCGGCTGTGCTGATTGACACCAAGATTAAATAAAGCGACTCGTAATAATTGTCCAGAAAATAGGTTAAGGCTGGCTTGGAGTTCACTGCAAGTTGCAGTAATGGCGGCACTTTGGCTTTCTGGAGGTAATGTCGATAAATCGATGACTGTAATTGGTGCTACCTGCTCAAATTCCGTAATCTTTGCCTGCCATTTTGATGATTGTTGGATAAATTGCGATCGCAACATATCGTGGTGTTGTAGCAAATAATGTATTACTTGCTCCAGAAGTACTGGATTGAGTGCTTGTTGTACCTCTAGTAGAATAGCCTGATTGTAGTGATGATAATTGGAAAAATTTTCCTCAAAGAACCAGCGCTGGATGGGTGTTAAAGGGAATGAGCCAGTTACTAAACCTTGTTCGGCTGAAATTGAGATGTTGGTGCTAGCAACTGTTGCTAGTTGGGCAATGGTTTGGTGCTGGAACAATTGTTTGGGTGTGAGCTTTAGTCCTGCAAGGTTTGCTTTGGATATGACTTGAAGACTGAGGATAGAATCTCCACCCAATTCAAAGAATTTGTCATTTATACCTACCTTTTCTAAGCCAAGTACTTGCGCCCAGATCGCAGCCAATTGTTTTTCAACAGTTGTCTGAGGTGCAATATAGCTTTCTTCAAATTCTGGGCGGATACGGTCAGGCTCTGGCAATGACTTACGATCAACCTTACCATTAGGAGTCAGAGGGAGTTGATCTAAGATCACAAAAGCTGCTGGAACCATGTAGTTTGGTAACTTTGACTCCAGGGAGTTACGCAATTGAGAAATCGTCAGTGTTTCTTCTGCGTGTGGGACGACATAGGCGACTATTCGTTGAGCATCTGCTACAACTACAGTTTCGCGCACTGCTGGATGTTGGCTAATGACTGCTTCAATTTCTCCAAGTTCAATGCGGAAGCCACGAATCTTCACCTGGTAATCAATCCGACCAATATACTCAATTTCTCCATTGGGTAAATAGCGGGCTAAATCGCCAGTTTTATACAAACGTTCGGAATTTGAGGATTGGTCTTCTTTCCCTCCCCTGCTCCCCTGCTCCCCTGCTCCCCTGCCTGTTTGGAAGGGGTTAGGGATAAATTTCTCAGCAGTCAATTGCGGGCGGTTTAAATACCCCCGACCTACTCCCACACCACCGATATATAATTCTCCTGTGACGCCTACAGCCACAGGGTTAAGATGCTTATCCAACAGATAAATCTGGATATTATCAATTGGGCGACCAATGGGAACTGTCTTTTGCTGGCTGATATTATTGTCTTCCAGACTGCTTTGCTGCCTGCACGCCCAAAAGGTGACATCAACGGCGGCTTCCGTGGGCCCATAGAGATTGTGCAGTTGGGCATCAAGTCGATGAAAGAAGCGTTGTTGAAGTTGAAGAGGTAAGGCTTCGCCACTGACTATCACCCGCTTGAGACATTGACAATTTTCCAATCCTTTTGCTTCTAGGAACACTGAAAGCATCGAAGGCACAAAATGGATAGTGGATATTTGTTGTTCTCTAATTACATTCACTAAGTAGTTGGTGTCTCGATGTCCCTCTGGTTGCGCGACTACTAAACGCGCACCGATAATTAATGGCCAGAAAAATTCCCAGACTGAAACATCAAAGCTGAATGGTGTTTTCTGTAAAACCCGATCGCTTGCTGTTAATTGGTATGTGGATTGCATCCACAGTAGGCGATTGCAGATTCCCCTGTGACTATTCATCGCCCCCTTGGGTTGACCTGTAGAGCCGGAGGTGTAGATGACGTAAGGTAGGTTATCTAAGGTGAGATTACAAACTGGATTTTCTTTACTGTGTTGGGTGATGATTTCCCAGTTGCTGTCTAAGCAAACTACTTTAGCTGTGTGAGTTGGTAAATTTTCTACTAGTTGCTGTTGTGTTAACAAGACTTTTGGTTGAGAGTCTTGTAACATGAAAGCCAAGCGTTCTTGGGGGTAGCTTGGATCTAATGGTATGTATGCGCCACCAGCTTTCAGGATGGCTAACAGTCCAATGACCATCGAAAGCGATCGCTCTATGCAAATCCCCACCAATACCTCTGGTTTTACTCCCAAAGTGCGTAAGTAGTGGGCTAGCTGATTGGCTCTCTTGTTAAGTTCAGAATAGGTCAATTGCTCATCTTCAAAAACCACCGCTACGTCGTTCGGTGTTCTTTCTACCTGCGCTTCAAACAATTCATGAATGCATTTATCTTCAGAGTAATTTGTGGCGGTATCATTCCATTTAACTAATAGAGTCTGCTGCTCTGCAATTGTCAACAATGGCAAATCTGATAAGCGCTGATCTGGATTGGTAACAATACCTTCTAGCAAATTAGTAAAATGCCCGCTCATGCGGTCAATAGTGGCAGCATCAAACAGGTCGGTATTATACTCCCAAAACCCCCAAAGTTCTGACTTGGCATCCACCACAGACAGCGTTAAATCAAACTTCGCTGTTTCACTATGGTTGTGAAGCCATTTCAGAGTCAAACCAGGCAGTACCAAATCTTTTTTGCTATCTTCCTGCAAAGCAAACATGACTTGAAACAGGGGTGTATGACTAAGATTCCGCTCAGGATGCAGTTCTCCTACTACTCGCTCAAAAGGTATATCACTATGAGCATAAGCACCCACACATACTTCGCGCACTCGACCAAGTAATTCTAGAAAACTTGGGTTCCCAGAAAGGTCAGTACGCAGTACAAGGGTATTGACAAAAAAACCAATTAATCCTTCAATATCAGGATAGTTGCGGTTAGCTATTGGGGAGCCAATGCAAATGTCTTCTTGGTTTGTATAGCGGTATAATTGTGCCTGAAATGCCGTTAATAGGGTCATAAACAGGGTGACACCTTGCTGGTTGCTTAAAGACTTAAGCATACTAGTCAAGGGTGCTGATAGCTGAAAAGAAGCGATCGCTCCTCTAAAGCTTTGTACTGGCGATCGAGGACGTTCTGTAGGAAGGGACAAAGTGCTTGGAACATTTGCAAGTTGCTGCTTCCAATAGGAAAGTTGAGTTTTTTCTCGCTCGCCTTGCAGCCACTCACGCTGCCAAATAGAAAAGTCTACATACTGGATGGGCAATTCTGAGAGTGGGGAGGGTTTTCCGGCTGAAAAAGCTGCGTATAATGCTGTTAATTCCTGGGTAAAAATTTGTACTGACCAACCATCACAGACAATATGGTGGATGACGAATAAAAGTAGATGTTCCTCTTCGCTTGTCTGCAATAATGCCCCTCGCAGTAAAGGGCCAGATGCTAAATCAAAAGGTTTTTTGACTATATCAGCAGTCAATCTTTCAACTTCAGATGATTGCAATGCTGTCGGTAGTTCGCTTAAGTTCACCACTGGCAGGGCTACAGTCATCGAATTAATCACTTGAACTGGTTGCCCCTCGCACAACTCAAAGGTGGTACGCAGAGATTCATGCCGTTTAACAATCTCATTGAGACTCTTCCTGAGTGCCACCAAATTCAACACACCTTTTAGGTGTATATTTACTAATTCGTTATAAGCAGAACTTTCGGGTTCTAGCTGCTGGAAAAGCCATAACCTTTGTTGGGCAAAGGAGAGAGGAACAGGACTTTGTTGAGAACGTTGAGGAATAACTATTTGTGGAGTATCAGATTCACCCCGTAAACGCTTTTCTAAAATTGCTTGTTTAGCTGGTGACAGTTGAGAACGCCGTTTAGATATATCATCTTTTTTGATATTCATAAAAATTGAAATTAAAAATTTTTAGAAATAACTTACTTAATCAATTGCCTGAAATTTCACATATAAAGGTACTGATTGAATTCGAGTTAAATCGTTTTCAAAAATTACTAAATTATCACTTTTTTCAATTTCCTTAAAATTTGCAAATTTATAAGCAATGTACATCATCCGATTGCGATTATTTGGCACAAACTCTGCTAGAAGGCGGACATTGTTGTTTTGCGCTAGACTCATAACATAGTTCAACATGATTGTGCCAACTCCTCTAGACATGACGCGACAAGACATCAGCAAGAGTTTTATTGTCCATAGGTTTGTTTGGCGCTCGATCAGAACTAGTCCTATTTGACCATAGCTTCCATACTTATCTTCTAGACTTGCAATTAGCAGTTTGTGGTTTTCCGACTGACAAAAATGACTTAGTTCGTCATAAGAGTAGGTATAACCAGTTGTGTTTAATTGATTAGTTCGGAGAGTTAATTCTTCTGCTCGCTGCAAATCCTCTTCTTTTGCAGAAGATATAGTGAAATTCATATTGAGAGTAGCTAAAAATTCTTCTGTAGTTCCTACAAAGTCTTTTTCTGCTTGCTGGCGATTGATATCGCTAATATACATCAACCTTCTCATGCTAGAATCTTCCGTAATAAAACGGGGATTCATCACTGGCATATCTAAAATATGTGCTATTTTATCTGCGTTGATACAAAGAATATCTGGCAAAGAAAACTCGACTTCTTCTAGTTCAAATCTCTGATCGTCAATAAAGGCGATCGCATTAATACCAATATTAAGTGACTTAGCAATTTCTTGCAAAGAACTAACTTTAGAATTCCAATTAATCTGGGGATATAAAAAATACTCTTTTAAACCCAATTCTTTTAGTTTAGCTATAGCTGTAAACTCGTCATTTTTACTGGCGATAGATTGTAAAATACCGCGACTATCCAAACTATGAATAATATTTGCTATCCCTTCTCGCAAACAAACTTTATCATCCTCCAATAAAACTCCATCCCATAATGTATTATCTAGATCCCAAACTACACATTTGATAATTTTTTTATCTTCTTGTTGGAGATTTGTAAGTTGGCTTGTACTACTAATCATATTTTAAATCCTCTCTGCCAATTTCTTGACCATAACATTAGGTACAGTTGAGAAAAAATACTCTTGATAACCCGAATCAGCGATAGTAATTTCTTGAATTTGAGTGCTACCTTCGATTATTTCCATAATTTTAGAATCTCGTAGATACCTTTCAACCGGGTAGTCACTACTACACCCATTACCACCATGAATTTGAACAGCATCATTTGCTACTTTTGTAGCTGTTATGGAAGCAAAGTATTTAGCAATTGAAGTTTCTATAATAGAGTTGGGATCGTTAATATCTTTGAGATAACCAGCTTGATAACATAGCAATCTTGCTGCTTTCACATTGGCTATCATCTGAGTAATCATTTGCCGAATTAATTGATGCTCTTTGAGATAAACACCAAACTGTTTTCGCTCGCTTGTATACTTAATACAAGCTTCTAGACAAGCTTGGGTAATACCGACACAACCCCAGGCGACGCTATATCTACCGTAATCAAGCGCAGTAGCAGCAACGTAAGAAAATCCAAAGCCTAATTTTCCTACTAAATTTTCTTGAGGAATTTGACAATTATTAAACTGCAATTCTGCTGACATTGAAGCTCTAACACCTAAAATGCCAGACATTGGTTTAACTGAAAATCCTGGGCTATTTTTTTCAACTAAAAAGGCGGTGGGCTTATCTTCACATTTGGCAAATACCAAGAATACATCTGCTATTTGTCCATAGGTAATCCATTTCTTTTGCCCGTTTAAGATATAAGTATCTCCAGTATGGTTAGCTGTTGTTTCTACACTTTTAGCATCGCTACCTACACTCGGTTCACTTAATGCAAAAGCGGCTATGATTTCACCAGATGCTAACTTGGGAAGCCAATATTCTTTTTGAGACTTACTACCCCATTTACATAAAGCATGAGCAACCATGTTATGAACTGTCAGCAAACTCCGTACAGAAGAACATCCCCGGCCAATTTCTTCGTTGAGAATGCCATAGGTGATCATGTCCATTGCTTGACCACCAAATGCTTTGGGTAATATGGCACCTAAAAAGCCATGTTCAGCTAATTTTTTAATGATTTCTGGCGGGGTAAATTCATTGCGATCGCATTCACTCGCATGAGGATATATTTCCTCATTGACAAATGTTCTAAATTCAGCTTGATAATTTTTTTGTTGAGCAGATAATTCTAGTTTCATCTCGGCGCTAATACAGTATTTTTTCGTTCAACTAAGTTACTAATAGAATTGATAGTTCTAAAATTTTCAAACTCTAAGTCTTCATTCTCAATAGTAATTTGAAACTCTTGTTCTACAAACAAAACAAGTTGCATAGCAAACATAGAATTTACAAAACCTAGTGCAAAAATGTCTTCGTCTGGCTGTAAGTCATGATTACCGAAAAATCGTGACAAGAATGCTTTAGTTTTAGTTTTTATTTCGTTCATTTTTGCACAAATCCTATTTATTGATAAACGTAAAATCCTTTCCCACTTTTTCTACCATGCAATCCGGCATCTACCATTTTCTTCAGTAAAGTACATGGTCTGTACTTACTATCATTAAAGCTTTCATACAAAACTTCAATGGAAAATAAAATGGTATCTAATCCAATCAAATCTGCTGTTTCTAAAGGCCCCATTTTGTGCCCGAAGCAAGTTTTAAATATTTTGTCTATATCTTCTGCTGTAGAAACTTGGTCTTGCAACAGAAAAACAGCTTCATTAATGGTTAACATCAACACGCGATTAGAAACAAAACCCGGTGAATCATTGACGATTATGCATTCTTTTCCAATCTGAGCCAGAAATTTTTTGCCTATTTCAATTGTTTGCTCAGAAGTATGAAAACCGCGAATCATCTCCACCATTGACTTCATGGGGACAGGATTCATAAAATGCATACCGATAACTCTATCGGCACGTTTAGTGACTGAAGCAATACGGGTGATGGGAATTGCTGATGTGTTAGCCGCGAATACACTATCTGCTGGACAAATAGAATCTAGCAGTGAGTACACCTGCTTTTTAATATCCCACTTTTCGGTGACATTTTCAACTACAAAATCTGCTTTTTCTAGAAATTTATAGTTTGTCGAAAACTCAATTCGGTTAAGGACACTATCTGGAGTTTCTGTAGTGTCACTTTTTTTGAAAAAACCCTGAAAGCGGATATTATTCCTGATTTCATGTTTAGCCTTGTCCAGGATATCTTCAGAAATATCTACTAAAATGACTTGATGACCTGTTTGAGCGAGGTTTTGTGCAACCCCTACTCCCATAACTCCTGCTCCAACTACGCCTACTGTTTGAATGTTCATAAATAATCCTGAAAGCGAATATTTTTTCTGGTTTTACGTTAAGCTTTTCAAAATTAAAATTAGCTTAAGCTTCAGATAATTTTTCTAATTCCTCTATGATGGTTTCTTCAATAACTACAGCCAATTCAGATACAGAAGGTGCTTCAAAGAGGGAACGAACAGATAGTTCTACCTGGAAGTTTTTACGAAGCTGAGAAATTAGTACAGTTCCTATTAAGGAGTCTCCTCCTAACTCAAAGAAGTTGTCATGAATGCCTACCTGCTCAATCCCTAGTAATTCTTGATAGATATCAGCAATCCTAGACTCGCTCTCATTGGTAGGAGCAACATAAGCATTTTTCAGTTGGGGTCTTTGGTATACCGATTTAGATATGTTGGCCTTCTCTAGGACTTCTAAGGAAAATTTCTGCTCAACCTCAGTTAGTAAATCCTGCGTTGATACAACTATTTGAGGCACTGTGCTACTGAACAGAATCCGTCTAAATGCCTCAATGCCTTCTTCTGATGTCATTCCTGGCGCAATTTCTTCTCCTGTTTTCGCTTTATATAGTAAGTCAACACCTACTGCTCTCCCTATATCGCTCCATCTATCCCAGTTAATGGCTCTGGTAAATCTGCCATGTTTAGAGACACTGTAATGAGCAAACGTGTCAATAAAGGCATTTGCAGCAATGTAGTCTACCATACCCACTACAGGTTTAAATACACTACTTGATGAACAAAGTACGAAGAAATCTAGTTTGGCATTTTTAAAGAGAATATCAAGGATTCGTGTTCCTTTTACTTTCGGCGCAAGACCACTGGCTGCTGCTTGTTTTGTTTTTAGTTGAATAAGACCTCCCTCTAGAACTAATGCGGCATGAATCACGCCATGAATCTGACTAAATCGATTATTTGCCTGAGCGATCGCTGCTGACATTTGTTCAAGCTTGGTAACATCGGCGCTGACTACCAATACCTCTGCACCCAACGCCTCGATCGCTTGTAATTTTCGGATTTTACAGCTGATGCTGTCGGATTCATCATGAGTGGATAGCCATTGTAACCATTCGTTGCGATCGGGAAAAGCTGAACGCCCAGTCAGTACCAGTTTTGCTTTTACGGTCTGTGCCAGATATTCAGCCAGCACTAGACCAACGCCTCCTAATCCACCTGTAATCAGATAGACTCCCCCTTCCCTTAAGCGTGGTTTTCCTTCAACAGTTTCATGCAGTCGGACTGGTTCAAAAGTCTGTACCCACCGATGATTGCCACGGTAGGCGATAATCTGATCGGATGATTCAGTAGTGAGTTCTGTCAGTAACTGGTCTACTAGTTTATTCCCTTGCCAACTTTCTAGTTCGGGAATAACAACATCAATACTACGACAGTTTATATTTGGGTACTCTAGCGGAATAGTTTTACAGGACCCAAGAATTAGTGCTTTGTCTGGAGACAGCACCTCTTCGCCTGTTAATTCCTGCATATTATTTGAAACAATGCCAATTTCAAGGGAATCTGCAAGATTTTGTTCTCCAATTGCCTGAGCTAGAAACAGCAGACTGTAAAAGTCTAAATCTTGAGAGTCTAACGATTCAAGTCCTAATTCTGTGCGTTCCGGCGGTGTCACGCTCCATAAATAAACAATTGTTTTTGGAGTCAAGTCCAGGTTGCAAAGTTCTTTAAGCAGGGTGTAATAGTCATCCCTTTGTCGAGGGTTGATCGTGTATACGTGTTGATCGAGTCCATCTATAGAAGATTTGTTCTCACGATGAAATTGCTCTCCCATCTTGACAGTAATAACATTCTGGTTCTCAAGTTTGAGTCGCTTCACTACTTGGGAACCCAAGCCGCATTCATCGATAAAGACTAACCAACAACTTTCCTGAGTCAATTTCAAAGGCTGGGGCGGCATTGAGCGTTTCCAGGATGGAATATAAAACCAGTCAGCAATGTCCCGCTTTTTATCTGACAAGACTTGAGGCATCTTGTCAACATCTTTTTGATCGACTAAAGCTGTAAATGCTGCTGGTGCTGATAATGCTGCTGACCAAGAAGCCTGAGCAATAAAGACATGTTCCCCAAAGGCTTCAAATTCAGATAAAGCCGCCACCTCAACAAAACCACAGGAATTTAATGCTTCCTGCCACTGCTGTTTTGATAAAAATGGATTACCCATATTGCGGCTGCCTTTTTCATCTTCTATGGGATTCATAAGCAGACCATCAATCATGTCAAACTCTCGTTTAGGTTGAGTGATCTCCCAGAGCAGTAAGAAGCCTCCTGGAGCTAATAAAGAGTGAACATACTGAAGAGTTTCTTTGATGTTGCGGATTGTGTGCAATACATTGACAGCTACCACTACGTCAAAACTGTGGCTATTGTACCCTTGCTTTTGCGGCGATCGCTCAATGTCCAGTAAGCGATATTGGACAAAAGGATAGGCACTAAACTTATTTTTGGCTTCTTTGACAAAAAAACCGCCCACATCGGTAAAAGTATAGTTTGTTGGCTGGGATGAGAACACAGGTAGTAATTCCGCCGTAGCAATCCCAGTTCCACCACCGATTTCTAAAATTCTGAGGTTTACGTCTGGTGGTAAAGTCATTGCCAGCTTTTCCACCATTGCCCGCATAATGCCTCTGAAGTAAACCTCAGAGGGTAAGTATTGTCGAGAAATTTCTCCTTGCTGGACTAATGTAGCAACAGACAATTCCAACGGTTCTTTTTGACCAGTCAGCACAGCTACCAGATTTTCACCAAAGAGCTGGATCAGGTTTATATTTTGAGGTGTATCTGCCCATCTGACTCTGACTTCTTCTAGAAGAGTGTCGATCTCGTCTGTTGACGATGGCAAAAAGTTTGTAAATAGGCCTTCCTCTTGCTGTAACTGACCTTCCTCTACCAGTACTTCCAGCCATCTACACAACAATTCACGGTATTTAGGAATGATAGAACATTGCTCAAATAATTCCTCAATAGAATACTTTTTGGCTAGATCGCTAAATGCACCTAAATGCTTCAGGGCAAGGCTCATGTAAGCAGTACATAAACGATCTAACCATTGTTCGTTGGCTCGATAAGCTTGATCGTCAAATTCTAAGCTGCCTTGAATCGCTTGCATCTGAGCAGCGTCTACCAGAGATTTCCAAAGCTCTGATGCTGTTGGTTTTGGGTGGAATTGTCTGGGTGAGGGTGATGGTTTTTGTGGTTCAATCCAGTAACGTTGGCGCTCAAAGGGATAAGTTGGTAAGGGAAGGCGGTGACGGCGCTCCGCAGCATAAAAGCCTGACCAATCAATTTGGACTCCTGAGAGCCACAACTGACCTAATGTCTTAAGCAAGAAAGCCAAATCTGACTGTCGCTCGTAGGAATGCCGGAGTGAGGGTAGTACAACTCGATCTGTAGAGGAGCCGTTATCCAAACACTGTAAAGCTAAACTGCTCAATGTCTGTCCCGATCCCACCTCTAACAGAATCGGATTTTGTTTTTTCCACAATTGTTGAACTCCATCTGCAAAACGCACAGTTTCGCATAGATGCCTTGTCCAGTATGTGGGATTTGTAGCTTCGGCTGCTGTAATCCAAGTTCCCGTGACATTAGATAAATATGGAATTTTGGGTGGCTGGAGGCTGACAGTTTTTACCAAGTCAGTGAAGGGTTGTGCGATCGCATCCATCATTTTTGAATGAAAGGCATGGGAAGTTTGCAAACGCCGACAGGCTAATCCCCTTTGAGTTAACTTGCTTTCTAATTCATCCACAGCGTCTATGACGCCAGCAATCACGCACTGTTGCGAACCGTTGATTGCTGACAATGAAAGATTCTCATTTAATAGCGGACGCACCTCTTCTTCTGAAAGGGGGACAGCCAACATTGCCCCAATTGGTAATTCCTGAATCATTTGCGCTCTTTTGGCGACGAGAGTCAGAGCGTCTTCAATAGACAATACCCCTGCTAGCGTAGCCGCGACATATTCACCAATGCTGTAGCCAATCATTGCCGCCGGACGAATTCCCCATGACATCCACAACTGAGCCAAGGCGTACTCAATCACAAAAATAGCTGGCTGAGTGAGATAAGTTTGATTGAGCTTTTCAGTAGCTACATCTGCTTGTTCTGCCCCACGACCTAACATTTTTCGCAAATCTAACCCAGCAGCAACAGTGTTTTGTTTTTGCTGAGTGTCATTCTCACTGTTTCTGGTGGGATATATGACATCTCGCAAATCTTGACCAAGAAGCGGTTTGAGAAATTCACAACAGTAGTCAATTTGTTGCCGAAATGTCGGTTCAACGTGGTAAAGTTCACCAGCCATGTTGACATATTGAGTACCAAGCCCTGGAAACATGAAGGCTAGAGGACGTTCTTCAGTTTCTTGAACACTGGTAAGTAAGCGCTTTGGATCTTCAAGTGCAGCGATCGCATCTGCAATATCTTGACAAACAACTGTCTGCCGATGCTCAAAAGCTTGTCGTCCACACTGTAATGTATAAGCAACATCTGCGAGCTTTAAATCAGGATGCTGTTTTAAGTAATCTATCAGATTGACAGTAGCACTTTTTAATGCTGTGTCTGTTTTGGCTGAAAGTACTAATAATTGCCACGGACGAGAAGGGCCAGATTCTGCAAGGGTTGGCGCTTCTTCTAGAATTACGTGAGCATTAGTTCCACCTATACCCAAAGAACTCACACCAGCACGGCGAGGGGTATGAGTAGTTTTCCATTCTCTCAGCTTGGTGTTGACGTAAAAAGGACTATTGGCAAAATCAATCTCAGGATTGGGTTCTTCAAAGTTTAAGCTGGGCGGTATTTGCTGATGTTTGAGAGCCAGAGTTGCCTTAATTAAGCTTGTAACCCCTGCGGCTGCGTCTAAATGACCAATATTTGTTTTGACTGAACCGATCGCACAGAAGCCTTTTTTGTCGGTACTTTCACGAAAAACGTTAGTTAAAGCAGAAATTTCAATGGGATCGCCTAAGACAGTTCCTGAACCATGAGCTTCTATATAACTGATGGTTTCAGGTTCCACTCCAGCCAAAGCCAGTGCTTCTGCGACTACATCTGCTTGTCCGTTAACGCTGGGTGCTGTGTAACCGATTTTCCCAGAACCATCGTTATTGATGGCGCTACCTTTAATCACAGCATAGATATGATCACCATCAGCGATCGCTTCAGATAACCGCTTCAAAACTACAATTCCTACACCATTACCAATAATCGTTCCCTTGGCTTTGGCATCAAAGGCGCGACAGTGCCCGTCAGGTGATAAAACACCGCCTTCTTCATACAAATACCCAGTTTTTTGGAGAATATTAATAGATACTCCACCTGCTAAAGCCATATCGCATTGGTAATTTAATAGACTTTGGCAAGCGAGAGAAGTTGCAACTAAGGAAGTAGAACAAGCGGTTTGTATTGTCAGACTTGGGCCAGTAAGATTTAATTTATAGGAAACGCGAGTTGCTAGGAAATCTTTATCGTTACCAATTCCCCTTTGGAAAATGCTAGCTAATCCATTGCGTTGGCGCAGCCTGCCGCAGGCATCGCTCTTTAAATCCAATGATAAATAATTATTTGCACTAGCACCAGCATAAACTCCAACCCGACTTTCACAACGTTGGGAATCATAGCCAGCATTTTCTAATGCCTCCCATGCACACTCCAAAAATAAACGATGCTGGGGATCTGTAATTTCTGCTTCTCTAGGATTAAAGCCGAAGAATGAAGCATCAAATAGATCTATATTTTTTAATATAGCAAGGCTTTTCACATAACTAGGATTATGCAGTAATTCTGGATCAATTCCAGCGTCAATTAATTCGACATCTGTAAAAGTAGATATTGATTCTACTCCAGAACTTAAATTTTCCCAAAAAGCTTTAATATCATTAGCGCCGGGGAAACGTCCTGATATGCCAATAATTGCGATCGCTTGTATTGAGTCATAACTATTCATTAATCCTACTCCTACCTCATCAATTAGACATTTGATTAGAGCAAACGGGTGGCCAATGCAACTCTACCCAACCAAGGAAATTCCACCAACAATCCTAAAAGATTACCTATTATTGGATTTGTCTGACTTGCCGCATGTAAGACTATCTCTAAGTTCCACTCATTGACTGTGTTGAAGCCCAAGGCAATAGTGCTATCAAGGTTTTCCGCTTGATGCCACCACATAGACGGAATATAGATGATTTCCCCTGGGTTAAGGATAAATTCCACTGGTTTTGCATTGGCGTACAATGGAAATTTTTCTAAATCTGGGTTAAAAGCATCAACTTTTCCGCCGTATATAAATTTTTCTTGATCAGGTGGCATTAAAATGAATCGCTTCCGTCCATAAATTACTCCCAGCCATGCTTGCGTATAAAAATTATCGACGTGAAGACCTATTGATGACTCTTTACGACCCATAAACAGAAAAATATATTGGTGAAAACCATATTTATTCAATAATTTCTCTGGCAAATTTTCTAATAAATTATTGCAGTAAATTGGAACTTCACAATCTTCGTACAGTTCGGGATGGTCAAACAGAGGAAAGTCTATCAGGTAGAGTGATTTGTCTGTCTCGCCTGCCTCTAGATAATCCATGTAATCCCTAATAGTCATTGAGATGTTAGTGCCACTATTCTTATCTCTTACACCATCAGTCAAGACTGATCCATATTTGTCTCGAAAGAAATCTATAGTCCATCTAGTTGAAGCTTTCCAATTTTTAACAACATCAGTGATGATCACTGGCTTTCCAATAGATGCGTATTCTTGAACAAATTCATTGTAGGAAAGATTGCTGCGACGCTCAATACAAGAAATTGGTGTCCAGACTAATTTACGTTTCTTTTTGAACCATATTCTTCTAAGAAAGTATACACTCGTTATTGTTATTATAAATAACACAAATATTGCAAGTATTGATAATAAAAGAAGATTGGTGTTAAAGTTTGATGCCTGCATAGTTTTGCTGAGAGTAATTGCTCTGGCCTATTTGCGTGACTTATGAGTTTGTTTTTGTCGGTTGAGAGCCAATTTCTGTTTTTCAGAACGGTTATGAATCTCTTTAAAGGAATGTTGTTCTTGCTGTTCTTGACTCAGATGTTTAGCTAACAAACTAATACTAGGATATTGAAACATTTCTACTACTGAGATATCACGTTGTAATTTTTCTCGTAGTTTCGCGTTTACCTGAGAGATCAGCAAAGAATGCCCGCCCAAATCAAAAAAGTTATCGTTAATACTAACTTTCTCGATACCGAGTACTGTTTGCCACGTATTAGCAATTGTCTGCTGTAGCTCTGTTTTGGGAGCAACATAAAGCTGGTTTTGGGTAGAGTAACTTTCTGGCAAGGGTAAGGCGCGACGATTGACTTTGCCATTGGGGGTTAAAGGGAGTGCGTCTAAGAATATAAAAGCCGTTGGCACCATGTATTCAGGTAATTTTTCTCTGAGGAAATCTCGGAGTTGAGGTACTCGTTCACGTGCTAAACTTCCTTGCCAAGGAGTATTAGCGTAATCTTGCCAAGGACGAGACAAAGGAGGCACAGCAGCAGGTAAACAGAAACACCGAGCAGGATTGGGTGTAGAGCGTTTAAAGATCACGTCATAGCGATCGCCTGCACCATTACCTGACCAAGTAATTTGGACTAAGTAAGGAAAGTCTTTTTCTAATGTCCAGAATACTTCCGGTTCTACCCCTTGATCTTCAAAGGAGCTTAAAACCTGCTTCATCTCACCGACAGTTTCTGGCGTTTCACTATTTTTCAACCACTGTACGAGCTGAATATCTGCGATCGCACGGGCATTCGGCACACCGCTAACACCTAAAAATTGCGGTGCAGTTTCTTCGAGCATTTGGCGGACATAACAGAGGCTTACCTCTTGTTTGTTCCAATCCAGCCAGGGGATCTCTATCGTCGGAACTGCTTTATCGTCCAGATAGAGAACGACATCGTAGCGGAATTTGGTTAATTCATTTTGGGAACAACCACGCTCTAACAGAATGTCAACATGACTAATTTTAGGTAGATGCTGTTTGAGAGCAGTAAAGAAAGCAGGATCAATAACTAATTGTTTTTCCTCAAACAACTGTTTTTGCACGCGCTGTTGTAATGTTTCTCTCGAAAGAGTATCTGCTGCCCGATAAAGTTGAACTGAGGCATGGAATGCTTCTAATAAGGGCAGACTGCGAACATCTCCTAGAAAAATGAAGCCACCTGGTTCTACAACATTGACTGCCTTTTCCAGAACCTGGAGCAAATAGTCAATGCTTGGGAAGTACTGAGCCACAGAGACAATTAACACCGCATCAAAGCTATTCTCTGGCACATCTTCAAAATCTAAAGCGCTTCTCTGGCTGAGTGTAACTCCTGCTAATGGCTGCTCTAAAGTATCCAACTGCTGTTGGAGAATTTGCAGGGCATTTTCTGAGGGATCTGTTGCCCAGTACTGCTGGCAATGAGGGGCAATGTTCAAAAGCATTAGGCCGCTACCCCCACAACCTATTTCTAAAACCCGGTTGGGTTGCAAAGCTAAAATGCGCCCGATGGTTTGCTCCATCCATTCGCGCACTTCTTCGTCTGCGATCGATGCCCCTGTGTAGCTACTTTCCCAACCTTTGATATAGAAGCCGGAGTTTTGAGTGGCATCAAACTTTTTGTAGAGGCTATCAAAGACCGTTTGCCACTGCAAGGTTTGCTGAGTGTCTAACGTTTCTACCGTTTCCAGTTGATACTGTCCGACAACATAAGCAATCAAGCGCTGATGGTCTAAGTCGTCATTGTGAGCAACGACCACCGCTTCTTGAACGCCTGGGTGTTGATTGAGTAAAGCTTCTATTTCGCCTAATTCAATCCGGAAACCCCGAATTTTAACTTGATGATCGATGCGTCCGAGAAATTCCAGGTTGCCATCAGGAAGGTAGCGAACTAAGTCGCCTGTCTGATAAAGACGCTCACCAGGTTTTGAACTGTAAGGGTTAGGAATAAACTTTGCTGCTGTTAAGTCTGATCGCTTGAAGTAGCCCCTGGCAACACCGACACCTCCAATGTACAATTCGCCAGGGGTGCCTACAGGGACGAGTTGTAGATCAGGATCGAGGACGTAAGTTTGGACTTGGGGAATAGCTTTGCCAATCGGCACTTCGTCCGCTGTCGATACTGATAAGTCACACAGTGTAGCTACAATTGTTGTTTCTGTAGGCCCGTAAGTGTTGACAAGGCGTACTCGTTGACCAACCTGCTGCTGCCAAGTAGTGAGGTGTTTTCTATTAGCTCTTTCGCCACCAATGATCGCTAATCGCAGAGAATCGGGAAGTACCAAATTGGCTGTTGCTAATTCAGCAGTAACTTGATGCCAAAAGGCGGTAGGCAAATCTAGGACTGTTATCCCCCAATCACGACAATGCTGTAAAAATTGAGGCGTCGAACTTAACATCTCATCTGTACGCAGTATAAGAGTAGCACCGCAGATCAGACAGGGAAAGATTTCTTCCGCAGCAGCATCAAAGCTGATGGAAGCAAATTGCAGCACTCTATCGCTTGCTTCTAGTCCGTATTCTAAACAGGCAATTTCGGCATAACTCGCCAAAGAGCGATGCTGAATAGTCACGCCCTTGGGAGTTCCCGTAGAGCCAGAGGTGTAAATAATATAGACTAGGTTTTCTGGTTGCGTTTGATTGACAAGATTTTCCTGACTTTTTTGGGCAATGGCGCTCTTGTCTGTATCAAGGCACACGACTTGCGACTGAAGTGGAGGTAGAACAGCCAGCAGTGATTGCTGAGTCAGAAGGACTGACACTTGAGCATCTCTCAAGATTAGAGCGAGGCGTTCTTTTGGATAGGCCGGATCTAGAGGCACATAAGCACCTCCGGCTTTGAGAATCGCCAAGATTCCGATCGCCATCTCTAAGGAGCGCTGTATACAAATACCAACTCGCACTTCTGGCCCAACTCCTAGCGATCGCAGATGATGTGCTACTTGATTAGCACGTTGGTTCAATTCTCTGTAAGTTAAATGCTGGTTTTGAAATACCACCGCGATCGCATCTGGTGTCTTTTCTACTTGTGCCTCAAACAGTTGATGAATGCATTGTTCGGAGGAATTTGGAATTGGAGATTGATTTCTACTAAGTTGTAGTAACTCCTGACAATCTGCCGCGCTCAATAGTGGTAAGTTAGATAGCCGAGCTTGAGGATTAGCAGCAATGCCTGAGAGCAAATTCTGGAAATGCCTCAGCATTCGGTTGATGGTGGCAGTATCAAATAGGTCAGTATTGTAATAGAAGGATGCCGCCACTTCTTGCTCTGTAATTTCAATAGACAAGCTCAAATCAAACTGCGCTGTTTCTGTTTCTATTTTTAACAAGCTCAAAGCCAAACCAGGCATTTCTGGTAACTGCGAGTAATCTTGGACATTGAACATGACTTGAAACAGCGGTGTCCGACTTGTATCCCGCTCTGGTTGCACTGCTTCTACCAGTTGGTCAAAGGGCAAATCCTGGTGTGTGTAAGCCCCTAAAGCTACCTTTTTTACGCGCGTCAGCAACTCATCAAAAGTCGGGTTGCCGCTCATATCTGTACGTAGCACTAAGGTATTGACAAAAAAGCCAATTAACCCTTTAATCTCATCACGATTACGGTTGGCGACGGGTGTTCCGACAGCAATATCATCTTGTCCGGTATAACGATAAAGAAAAGTCTGAAATGCTGCTAATAGCAACATGAATACAGTTACACCTTCTTGACGAGTGATCGCCTTCAGTTGCTTAATGACTGCTTCGGACAACTCGATAGATTGTTGAGCGCCGTGTGAAGTTTGCACCGTCGGTCGTGGGCGGTCAGTAGGTAATTTTAATGCCGCTGGTATACCCTCAAGTTGTTGCTTCCAATAAGAGAGTTGAGTTTGCAGGATTTCCCCTCGTAGCCATTGCCGCTGCCAATGTGCAAAGTCTTTGTATTGGATCGAGATTTCCGTTAAAGGTGAAGCATTTCTGGTTAAAAATGCTTTGTAAAGTAATCCAATCTCTTGTAAAAAGACTTCAGTAGACCAGCCATCAGAGATGATGTGGTGCATCTCTAACAAAAGAATATGCTCTTGCTGTGCTAGGCGCAAAAGTTTAGCACGTAACAATGGCCCTTGGGTTAGCTCAAAAGGTCGTTGACTTTCTTGAGTCAAGAATTGTTGGACTGTGACATCACTCTGTGATTCTATATTTATTACTGATAAAGATAATTTTAGGGAAGAAGCAATAATTTGTACTGGCTGTCCATTGACTGTTGTAAATGTGGTTCTTAAAGTCTCATGCCGCCGGATAATTTCATTTAGGCTTTGTTCTAGTAGAGTAACCTCAAGCTCACCTTGGAGATTCACAGCTAAGGAAATATTGTAAGCTGGATTGCCTGGTTCTAATCGGTCAAGGAACCATAATCGCTGCTGGGCAAAAGATAGGGGATATACTTCGGCTGGCTGAACTTGGCTAAGAGACTTTGAGGGGATGAAAGCTTCTTTTGTCATTTGAGCCAGTATTTTGGTGATGAGCGATCGCGTACTCATCCCTTCAAAAAAGTCTGCTACGGATACTTCTACTTCTAAATCAACCTCAATCCGGTTTTTCAATTCAAATACTTTTAAAGAATCAAGTCCCAGAGCGCTTAATGCTTCTTGTGGATTAATATCATCTGTTGCAATTGAAAGTACTCCCGCCAAAAGTTCAATCAGATATGATTCTAGAATCGGTTGACATTCTCTTGGGGAAAGCGCCAAAAGTTCAAAACGCTGTAATTGAGTTTCCTTTCTGGCAAAAATATCACTAATCTTGAGAATGTCACTTTCAATTACACTCAGTTCGCCATTTTCAAACTGAGTGCGAGTTGCACGACGTTGAATCTTACCGCTAGAAGTTTTAGGTATACTACCTGGTTTAATTAAAACTACACCATAAACTTGTACTTCATGTTCTTGGGCGATCGCTTGCCGAATTGCACTAGCTACTTCTGCTAAATTTGGCTTGGCGCGAAACTCTAATTCTTGTACAACTACTAGCCTTTCTTCGTTATTAATCTCTACTGTAAATGCTGCATTAGCACCAGAACGTAAGGATAGATGGCTGCGTTCTGCGCTTAATTCGATATCTTGCGGGTAAAGATTACGACCGCGAATAATAATTAAATCTTTTGCCCTACCTGTAATAAAAAGCTCACCATTGTCCAAAAAGCCTAAGTCACCAGTCCGTAAAAACGGCCCTTCTTTTGTGTCTTTCAGATAGGCGTGGAATGTTTGCTCTGTTTCTTCTGTTCTATTCCAATAACCCTGACCTACACTGAAGCCAGATACCCAGATTTCCCCAATCTCATCGGATGAACAACGTGTTAATGTTTCAGGATTAACAATAACAATCTGCTGTTGAGGAATAGTTTCACCACAACTGACAAAGCTTTGAATATCTTGACTTTGGCTAGTTTTTTCAACTATCTGGTTCTGTGAAAGTGCAGATTTGTCTACAGTTTTTACTTGGGCTAAAGCTGTTTTGATCCCACCAGAAACTATTAAAGTTGCTTCTGCCATGCCATAACAAGGGTAGAATGCTTCTGCACGAAAGCCACACTCAGCAAAGGTAGTTGCAAATAGCTCAAGACTATCTCGTCGGACTGGTTCGGCACCGTTAAACGCAACACTCCAACTACTTAAGTCAAGAGTTTCTTTTTGCTCTTGAGTAATCCTTTGAACACATAGTTCATAAGCAAAGTTGGGACCACCACTGGTAGTGCCTTTGTAGTGAGATATAGCCTGTAACCAGCGATAAGGTCGTTGTAAAAAAGATGCTGGCGACATTAAGATGCAAGGAAAACCACCGTATAAAGGTTGTAAAATCCCGCCAATCAACCCCATATCATGGTAAACAGGCAGCCAGGATACAAACTTACTGCTGGGTGAATGTTCCATCAGTTGGTAGGTTACGGCGGCATTGTGCAGCAGATTGCCATGACTGAGCATGACTCCCTTTGGTGTGCCTGTAGAACCTGATGTGTATTGTAGAAAAGCTAGAGTATCGGCATTTATTGCAGGTTGTTGCCAAGAATCTTCTATACCCTGTGCGATGTTGTCAGTTGTCAGCCAGTGAAAATTTCCCTCTTTTGTTAGGAGTGTGACTATTGATTGTAGTGTGGGGAGCATTGCTGTTGTGGTGAGAGCAACACTTGCCTGTGCATCTATGCTAATAGCTTGTATTCTGGGGGTTTTACGCTGGTTGCGAGGCGGATAAGCTGGAACTGCCACTACCCCAGCATATAGACAACCAAAAAATGCGATTAGATAATCCAATCCAGGAGGATACAGTAATATGGCACGTTCTCCACTCAAACCAAGAGCTTGGAGTTGAGCTGCTACAGCCCGACTACGCCGATCCAATTCATGGTAAGTCAGTGTTAATTCCTGAGTTTCTCCATCTTCAAGGAAAGTAAAAGCTTGTGTGCCGGGTATATTGCAGCTGCGATCGCGCAGAATATCAACGATAGTCGCACATTGAGAGGGAATTTCGGGGAATTTATTGAGAATTTGATTCATTATTACGCTTTAGTTAATCAGATGCAGGCAAACAATAGTGGCAAAATTAATCTCACACTCACTCCTGGCTGAACAATCGTTTAAGTCAGCTGTGGGTATCTTAGTTTAAAAATCCACTTAATACAGCAAAGCTTAAACACACATACCTTTTTCCTGCTCAAGGTGATGTCTTTACAGAATTATTTAATTCAATTGGTTGGAAAAACTCTTAAACAGACCTAAATTGCTCTAGAGAAGATAGGGCGAAACTAGGAAGTCAAAGTTATAATAACTTATAAACAAACTCATATAAAAAATTTTCCAACTTTGACAATTCTGGGTGACGTAAATGCACTAACAGAACTACTCGCTCTTTCTGGCTTTTATTCCAGGCTTCATGCTCAAAGCTCTGGTCAAAAAATAAAGTTTTCCCTTCAGTCCAACTCCGCGTTTCACTTCCGACTCTAATTCCACAATTTTCTGGAATTATTAATCCCAACTGACAGGTAATATAAGTATTTGAAGTATCATGGTGTGGAGGTAAGACAACTCCTGGTTTTAAAACAAGAAAGTAAACATCTTCAAAAGGATCTATAAAGGATTTCAACTTAGACAAAATATTTACAGTTTTTGGAAATAAATATTTAGCTTCTTGAGTAAATTTCCCATCTAACCACAATCTAAATAGGGACCAGTCATCTTTTTTGTGAGATGGAGGTAGCTCAATGTCAGTTAAATGCTGATACATTGAAGCATCACTTGGATCAATGACTGGAGTGAAATTATTTTTATTATGGATATTCATTAATAACTCACTTTTTATATCTTTAGCACCCTCTTCAAGTGTATTTGTCACTATTGTGAAAACTTCGTAATCATTAGGCTCATACCAAGGTTTAGAAGGAAGCCCAAGATATAAAAACAATGTTGGTTTTTGTTGTTGATTAGAATCATTAATATTTGTCAAACCCAAATAAAATTTTAGAGACCTTTCAAATCTCTGAACATTACCTTTAGGAAACAAAAAAATTAATAATTTAAGGAGCAAAAAAAATATTTTTATCTTTATATTATCCGAATCAGGCAATATTTTCTCATTGTGGAAAGATTCCTTATATTCTTGATTTTCTTGCAAATTAGTCATTTTTATTTTCCTCCATTAATAATTTGCTTTGATTGAGTGATAAAAGTATTTTATTTCTCTACAAAATTAAGGATTATCCTTAACCATGTTTTACGACTGCGAACGCTTATCTTGTGAAAAATGCGCATAAATTCCGTATCTTGACTTTTAATGCTACTGAAGTTAGTAAACAAATGCTTGAGTATCGTTTAAGATACTCCTCAAGATGAATGGAAAATTCTGTTTTAATACTGCATGAGAATAGTAGTTTTACGTTCAATTAAATTGGCAAGAGAATTTATTGTGCAGAAGTTTTCCAATTCATCGGAAGTCAGTGTTAATTCCTGAGTTTCTCTATCTTCAAGGAGAGTCAAAGCTTGTTTATGCGGTATATTACAGCTGCGATCGCGCAGAATATCCAGGATAGTCGCACATTGAGAGGGAATTTCTGGGAATTTATTGACAATTTGATTCATTATTATGCCTTAGTTAATCAGATACAGGCAAACAATAGTGGCAAAATTAATCCACACTTCCTCCTGGCTGAAGAAGGGTTGGAGTCAGTTGTGTGGGTATCTTAGTTTAAAAATCCACTTAATACAGCAAACCTTAAACATACATACCTTTTTCTGACTCAAAGTACTGCCTTTACAGGATTATTTAATTTTATTAAGAAACTCTTGAATAGACCTGAATGTTGCTTTAGGTAAGACAGGGCGAAATTAGTAAGTCAGCCATGCAAGCTTCTGTATTGCTAGTTATTTTCATTTAGACTTTCTTACATTACTAGGGATTGTGGCTTTTGGCAATCCTGTATTAATAGCGAATAATTATCAATATTGAAAATATATGCCGTTTGAGACTATTACTAAATATTTTATAACTTTTGATAGATGTCAACGCATGGAAAAAGCCCATCGCTTTCAACAACCTGATTTTAGCTGACGATGAAATTCCGTAGTCTAAAGATAGTCTAACTAATGGCTCAGTTGTTAATTGGGAGTGTGCGCTCGCCTGACGACAACGCTCAATAATAGGATCTACCGCAAACGCTCACCTATTTAGCGCCAAAGAGCCACCTCTGCGGCTCTAGCGATTCAGAAGCATCAGAACACTCTGCAAATAAAGATACTGCTCAACAAAAAAATCTAGCTTCAGTAACAATTACCGTTACTGCTGTTGAAGTCCAAGAGTTAAGTCAAGAGAATACCTTGATTTGTTACCCAATTAATGATAATCTTTATTATTAAATAAATTTAGTAGTTCAAAAAGTTTCCAAAAGTCTTACTAGTCCTTGACTTGAGATGAAAAATACAATTCTCTAAAAGCAGCTTATAGTCTAACTTTTGGATTAACCTTGTTATGCGCATATTGCAGGTGCTTTGCGCCATCGCAACCACTGATGATTGTCAGTTTCCCAAACATCGGCACAAACCCGGATTCTTCTTTAGTTTCTAATACCAAAATTATGCATACTTTGACTTAAGTAATATTCCTAACTAATGGTGCAACACCAAAGCATAGCTAATTAAATTAAATAGCAGGAGAGAAATTATGTACCAAGACAACAAAGAAGACACAGCAATTTACAAAGTTGTAGTCAATCATGAAGAACAGTATTCCATTTGGCCTGCTGACCGAGAAAACGCACTCGGCTGGAAAGATGCTGGCAAAAGTGGTTTGAAACAAGAATGTCTAGATTACATCAAAGAAGTTTGGACTGATATGAGACCACTTAGTCTTCGCAAAAAAATGGAAGAAGCTGCTGGAGGTAAATCATAACGTATCGGCTCAATAAGTCGGGGTAGTCAAAATAAGTATAAGCGGCTACCAAGACTAACCTAAGAGATTAATAAAAGCTCTAAGCTATGCACTATAAGCACTACAACTGTTAACGCTCTGGGACAATGCAAGGTGGAATGTATCAATTAAATACTCTAAAATTTTGCTCAAGTTAATGATTTTTTCTCACAAGTGAGAAATCCGGGTAAAGAGACTTTAGAAAAGCTCCAACAAAAACCTTTGTGGCGATAACTTAAAGCGGTTTAACAGAATCAAGTTTATTTTTTAGACAGGTTGCGCTGGCATGAAATTGATATCTTATTAATCAATATAATAATTGCTGACTTATTTCAATACCTAGTTAACACTCTTTAAATCATTTTATTCTTGGGAAGCATCCTATATATTTTGAATCATTAGGTAAGTTAAGGTCAAGCAATTTTGCAGAATAGGAAGCAGTATTTAAGAAAGTATTAGCAATTTTTAAAACCACATTCCAGACTTGGATTAGTAGGTGGAAATCATCAGGGTTTGATTCCAGTAGCTGGGATGACAGGAGCAATAATTGTGGTTTCATCTAGTTTTATCGGCAGAATTATTTTTGCTCCTATCTAAATTACTTGCGGAATTTTTACTGCTGTGATTGCTGCTCTATATTTTATTTATTAATTAAAAATTGAAAAATTAAGACCTAATTCAGTATACTTAATATTCAGTAGGTAGAGAAAAAAGCTAGTTTAGGTGTAGCATTAATAAAAGCGAATAGTGTGATATATCATGTCAGGGTAATTAGTGATGATTCCCATAGTACTTGCACCCTATGCGCCAGTTGCTCATGCCATAGCCTCGCTGGCTCCCCTTAATCTCCTATCTACCTGCGGGAATGGGAAACAAAGTGCTGATTTAGCGGGGTGGGGTTCTTTGGGTTTAATTAAGTAATTAAGCGCATATGATATTACATACTTACAAAATTATCAAAGATTATCTTAAGTTGAATTATGTCAATATCATTATTGCACGATAATATGCATTCCCAAATGTCAGCAAAAAATTTGACTTTGGGTTATGATAATATAAATATTATTAAGCATTTAGATTTAGATATACCACCGGGAAAAATAACTGCTTTAGTTGGTGCAAATGGTTGTGGAAAATCAACTTTATTACGAGGGTTAGCAAGATTATTAAAACCTCGTGTTGGCACAATTTATTTAGATGCAACAGATGTATTTAAGCTATCAACAAAAGATGTTGCTAAAAAGTTAGGAATTCTTACCCAAGGGCCAGTTGCACCAGAAGGATTAACCGTTCGAGATTTGGTAGCTTGTGGAAGGTTTCCTTATCAAAGCTGGTTGCAGCAGTGGACAAAAGAAGATGAAAGATTAGTAGAACTAGCGTTAGAAATTACTGGGATTAAATACCTGGCAGAACGTGAGTTAGATACTCTTTCGGGCGGACAGCGACAACGCGCTTGGATTGCAATGGCATTAGCTCAAGATACGGATATTTTATTGTTAGATGAACCAACTACTTTTTTAGATTTGGCGCACCAAATAGAAGTTTTAGATTTATTGTATGATTTGAACCAAAACCAGCGACGAACGATTGTGATGGTGTTACATGATTTGAATCACGCCTGTCGTTATGCTGATTATTTGGTAGCGGTGAAAGAAGGTGAAATTTTTGCTGTTGGCGAACCTAATTTGGTGATCACTGAGAAGATGGTAAGGGAGGTGTTTGGATTGGAATGTCGGATTATCCCAGACCCAGTTTCAGGTACACCGATGTGTATACCAGTGGGAAGAAAGGGGAGAAAATAGAAATAAATAAAAACATTTCTTCCTTCTGGTCTTGGAGAGTAGGGAATAAGTTTTTTTACTAGCAGTGATGAAAAAACATCTTGCAAATATGCAATGCTCTCTTCTGAAATGAAATTGCTATATTTATTGCAGATATCTAATACAGTGGAGAGCGATCGCCTTTGATCTAGATTGTGAATAGATCCAAAATATTACAGCAGTTTTCAAGTAATTGACTACACCACTCCCTAGTCCCCGTCTTAGTTGACTGGTGTCAGTAAATTACTCAGTTGCTTCATTCCAGATACTCATTTGTGACAAAAGCATAAAGTTTGATGAAGTTGTATTAGTTGTAGTTATAAAACATCAGAAATTGGGAAACCTGGAAATAAAGTTTTACCCGATAAATGAAAACTAATGGATAAACAGCAAATTATAAAACTGCTAATTGGTGATTTGACTTGGCAACGGCTGGTTAAATCTTTAATCTTTATCTATCTATTTTTTGCTGCATTTGTATATTTTCGGGCAGATAGCATGATTTTTCTGTCTCAACCTTCTAGCTATCGGGATGACCCAACAATTCTGAAGTTAAGGAGTGGGGATACAAATATCTCAGCTACATATTTGTTGAACAATCAAGCTAAATATACTATTCTTTATTCTCATGGTAATTCTGAAGATTTAGGAGATATCAAACAGATCCTAGAAAAGTTATACGCGTGGGGTTTTAGTGTCTTTGCTTTTGATTATCGCGGTTATGGTACAAGTCAAGGAAAAGCGACAGAAAGTCATGCATACGAAGACATCAATAGCGCTTACAATTATTTGATACACAATTTAAAAATTCCATCTGAAAAAATTATAGTTTTAGGGCGTTCGGTTGGCGGTGGTTCTGCGGTAAATTTAGCAATGCAGAAACCAGTCGCTGGTTTAATTATTGAAAGTTCGTTTATTTCCGCTTTTCAAGTAGTAGTACCTTTTCGGATTTTACCTTTTGATAAGTTTCCCAATCTGAAGAATATCAAAAAAGTCAAATGTCCGATATTGGTGATTCATGGAAAAGCAGATAACATAATTCCTTTTACTCATGGAGAAAAGTTGTTTAATGCTGCAAGATCCCCAAAACTTTATTTGTGGGTTGAAGAGGCAAATCATAACGATTTATTCTCGATAGCTGAAGAAAAGTATCGTCAAACTTTGCAGGAGTTTACTAACCTTGTCAAGGCAAATCAGCAATTATCCCGTCCCAGTAATTCGTAATTGCTCAAAGCTACCTCTGTGCGAACAGTAGTACTACACGCGATAACCTCCGATATCACTAGCTAGCAAAGGAGAAGGTCAAATCGGCTTTTCTAAGAATTTGCTCAGATAGTGAATCCTGGCGGTTTAGGTTTAACACCTTTGCCATTTGTCCTTTGTGAAGTCGTCATTGAAACCTAAATAAATTCGGATGAAGTTATGATGTGTGACAAAAGTAACATATCCTAGCATCAGAGATTTCTGACCGAAATCTGTAAAATCAAAGATTCTACAAAGGCGATCGCATGACTAATGGCGTAATAATGCAGTATTACCATTGGTACATCTCCAATGATGGTACGTTATGGGACAAGCTGGATAAAACAGCCAATGAGCTAGCTGATGCAGGCTTCACTGCCTTATGGCTGCCGCCAGCTTATAAGGGCAGTGGTGGAACATGGGATGTTGGATACGCAGTCTATGATTTGTTTGATCTAGGTGAGTTCGATCAAAAAAATACTGTTCGGACAAAATATGGAACACGCGAGCAATACTTGAGAGCTATCAAAACGGCACAACGTGCAGGTATTCAAATCTATGCCGATGTGGTTTTCAACCACAAAGATGGTGGGGATGAAATAGAACGCATCTTTGCCCAAGAAATGGATTGGAATGACCGCAACCGCCCAGTCAGCGATTGGTACGAAATTGGAGCTTATACAAAGTTCAATTTTTCTGGCCGTGGAGATAAATACTCCAGTATGAAATGGTATTGGTGGTGCTTTGATTCATTATCATATAACGCAGATACCAAAAATGCAGACAAGCTCTACCGCCTTAAAGATAAATATTTTGAGACGGAAGTTAGCCACGAACACGGCAACTACGATTATTTAATGGCCAACGACCTGGATACAGGTAATAACCTCGTGCGGGGTGAGTTGATGTATTGGGGACGTTGGTTTGTTGACACCACAGGTGTAGATGGCTTTCGCATTGACGCTGTTAAACATATCCGCTCTACTTTTTTCCGTGATTGGTTAAATCACCTGCGAGTTCATTTTGGTGGGCGGGAACTGTTTAGCGTTGGCGAGTACTGGTCTCAAGATATCAATGCCTTACACGCTTATATTGCCTCTAGTGATGGGCGTTTGTCGTTATTTGATGTGCCTCTACATTTCAAATTTCACCAAGCTAGTCGCCAGGGTAGTAGCTTCGATTTGCGATCAATTTTTGATAGAACCCTAGTTAAAGAACAACCTGCTCTAGCTGTTACCTTTGTCGAAAACCATGATACCCAACCTTGTCAATCCCTAGAGTCGCCTGTTGAACCTTGGTTTAAGCCCTTAGCCTATGCACTAATCTTATTGCGCCGCGAAGGCTATCCTTGTGTTTTCTATGCAGATTATTACGGGGCACAATATCAAGATAAAGGACGCGATACTACCCTTTACTCCCACCGTTTCTTGATTGACAAGTTCTTGAAAGCGCGTAGAGAATACGGTTTTGGCGACCAGCATGATTATTTTGACCATCCCAATACTATCGGTTGGACGCGCTTGGGTAATAGGGAACATCCGGGTGCAATGGCTGTAGTGCTGACCAATAGCTCACCAGGGAACAAGTGGATGAATGTGTTCCGACCCAATCAGGCATTTTACGATGCCACGGGACATATAAACGATATCATTTACACCAATAACGACGGATGGGGAAATTTCCCATGTCCTGGTGGTTCAATATCGGTCTGGCTGCAAAAATAGTTTGAATAGAAAACTAAGGTTAAAGAGGTAGATAGTAAGGAATTTTTCCCCTATCTACTTCTTTGACAATAGCATTCAACATAGAAGGAAGCAAAATTTTCAACAGGATTACGGAATGGCGATGACATAGCTTGAAGTCATAATCATCAGAACACAAACTGGCTGCGTTCACTAAATTTTTTGCTTGACTAACTCCAAGCAAAAAATCTGAAAACAGCCAAATAATTAAAACTATTAAGGAGATAAATTAAGATGAGCGATAATAAGAACTCACAACCCCCAACCAAAAAACAACCTCCTAATACAATAGGAAAACCACCTAAAACTGAATTCATTAACTCCGAACAACAATCTAAAACACAAAAATTATCAGATATTAATTGACCAGGAATAATCCCAATACTACTTGGTTAATAAAATTTGTAGGTTAGGTTGAACGGAGTAAAACCCAACAAAGCCTTGAAAATGTTGGGTTTGGTTCCTCAATTCAACCTACACCGAAGTGATTCTTTAGGCTTAAGCAAGCGTATTGCCAGTAATCCCTAATTAATCCATACAGAAATTTATGCGAGGACAATTAAGAGATTGCCATGAAATAACTCAAGGCAACTTTTATCAATTTATTTAGTAGCTGAATAGAAATTTTAACTTAAACTTATGATACAAGCCTCAAAAAAAATAGTCATTGAAGATATCTATCTTCAAGAGAGCGAACTGACAGGCACTGAAGCTCAATCTATTAATGGTGGTTCACCGACTTTACCACTGCCACCACCTAGTAATGGTAGATTTTTGTTATTTTCTTTTGATTGGGTAGCACTTAATCCCCAACCCTTACCTCCAAAAAGCTCTTCTACCCCAATATTTTCTTTATAACTACAAAACGAATTCTAGTGTAGGAGCTAATAAGAAACTAGAAGTCTGACGAAAATATTCATTTGCTGCTAGATTTTGGGAACCAGTGGTTCCCATTTTATTTTTAATCCCATTGCTTATTGATTCATTGATTTGATAAGGGTAGGCAAATGGTGAAACAAGTTCTACCTGACTGCGACTCAAATGAAAGCGTACCGTGATGGCGATTTTCTACAATCCGGCGAACGGCTTCTAAACCAAGTCCTGAACCATGCCCCACTGATTTGGTGGTGAAGAAAGGTTCAAAAATGCGGGTTTTAATTTCAGGTGGAATTCCACTGCCAGAATCGATGATGTCAATATGGGCATAGCGATCGCAATGGTGTGTTGTAATTTCTAGCAGTCCCTTACCATCCATTGCATCAATGGCGTTGTCAATTAAGTTTGTCCACACCTGATTCAGTTCGCTGCCATAGGCGAGGATTTTTGGAAGACTTCGATCATAATTGCGTTGCACTTGGACACCGCACTTAAGTTTATGAGCAAACAATCGCAAGGTATCTTCCAAGCCTTGATGTATATCTACTTCTTGCTGAGTGCCTTGATCGAGGTAAGAATAAGACTTCATCGCTTGCACAAGTTCGGAAATCCTCTCAGATCCTCGCAAACCATGTTTAATCATCGACATGACTTCAAAGGAAAGCGCTAGCCAGTGCAATCCCATTTCTCGCAATTCTGTGTCGTCGTTGCGCCAACGTTCCATGAGTTGTTCTAGGGTTTCAACCTCAACACCACCTTCGGCTAAAGGTTCTGCTAATTTCCAGGCTTGGTTTACACCATAGTCTTCTAACCATTCCAGCAATATGTCTTCGCGATCGCTTAGTGTTACCGGATCTAGGCGATTATTCAAAATCGCATCATAGCCTTGATCACGTACTCTCAACCAGTGCTGAGTATGGGCTTCGTCAACATTGCGTTGCCCATAAACTAAGTTCATTCGTTGTAACTCTAAGATGGCGGCTGGCATTTCTTTTAAAGTCCGAACCAAGGCTGCGGCTGGGTTGTTGAGTTCATGAGCAAGACCCGCAGCAAGTGTCCCTAAAGCTGCCATCTTTTCCCGCCCACGAATGAAAGACTCTAGCCCCCGGACACGACGTTGCATAATTCGGAAGACCATCCGCTCAAAATCACGACATTCATGCAGCAGTTTGCGGAAGTCTTCTCCCTTCATTTCATAGAGGTGGCAATTTGAAAATGCCCGCATTGTCACAGGTGCAGGTTCATCTGTGAGTACTGGAATTTCACCAAAAAAGGATGGGGCTTCGTGCTGCCCGATGGGAATTTCCGCTCCTTCACTGCGGCGGGTCATGTTGATTTTACCTTTGACCAAGATAAATAAGCGACATACAGGGTCTCCCTCATGGGACAACACTTCTCCGGGGGAAAGTTCAACTGTTTGAGCGCGATCGCAAACCCACTGCAATCGCTCTTCCGGTAGCTGTTGAAATGGGTCTAAGTTGATTAATTCCTCAACACACAACATCAATTAACCTCCTTGAGAGGGCAGGGGGCAGGGGGGCATGGGAGCAGGGGAGCAGGGGAGCAGGGGGGATAAGAAACTAAGGTTATAGATCTGGGTTTCTCTATGGAGAATTTTGGCTTAAATAGTTGAAGAAGGCTTTGTATGAGTTTATCAGAATGCGCAAAAAACCCGATCCGTATATACGGTGGGGATGAATGGCGGTCTGGTTGCTCAAAATTTATTAAAACCAGCAGAACGACGATAAAGTAACCAGATAAACAGGGGTGAACCCAGCAAGGCAGTGACGGAACCTACTGGTAGTTCTACTGCTCCTAGTCTAGAGAGTAAATCTGCAAAAGTGAGTAACCATGCACCGGCAAGGGCGGAAAGTGGTAAAACAAAGCGATGATCTGTACCAACAATGAGGCGGACACCGTGAGGGACAACAAGACCAACAAATCCAACCAAGCCACTGATGCTGACTGCACTTGCAGCTAATAGAGTGGCGACACCACCAATTAACAGGCGCGATCGCGTCAACGAAAGCCCTAAACTCACAGCCAAATCATCTCCCAAAGCCAGTATGTTTAGCGATCGCGCCAGCAAGCATCCCCCAATCAATGCAACAATAATGTAAGGGCCAGTCGTAGCAATTTCTTGCCAACCCCGTCCATTGAGACTACCAACAAGGAAACTGAGCGCAACTTGAATTTGCCCATCTTCAGCTAAAAGCAGCAATGTACTTTGTACAGCACCAAATAAAGAACTTACCGCTACTCCGCCTAAAATCAACCGCTCAACAGAAATTCCCGAACCTGAACGACCGAGTAAAATAACGATCGCGGCAGTTAAAATTGCTCCTATCCATGCTGCTAAAGGAATTGCGATCGGGAATATTTGGCACACAATCATCAGAATTACAAGTAGTCCCGCACCTGCTGAAATACCCAAAATAAATGGATCGGCGAGACTATTACGTAACATTCCTTGCAGCAACGCTCCTGACATTCCCAAAGCTGCGCCGACAATAATCGCAGCAGTAATGCGTGGGAGACGTAAATCCCAAAGAATTATCTGTTTAACCGGATCACCTTTGTGGAAAATGGCTTGCCAAAATTCCGACATATTTAAAGGTACTGCTCCTTGAGAAAGTGACAGCGCTAGCGTTACCACCAGTGCTGTACCAAAAAGTAAAACAGCCCAAAATACGCGGTGTTCAGTAAAAATTTTCTGAAATGGTCTAGTCAAATTTATGATATGTATTTTTTTTTAATATAATCTGTCCCAAACAAAGCTGCACTTTAAAGATAGCTTTTCGATAAGGGAAGAGAAATCTAAAAATTTGACCCTCAGAAGATGAAAGTTGACCTTCAGAAGGTGGAAGTTGATCCTCAGAAGCTCAATGTTGACCCTCAGAAGCTCAATGTTGACCTTCAGAAGGTGAAAGTTGACCCTTAGAAGGTAAAAGTTGACCCTCAGAAGGTGAAAGTTGACCCTCAGAAGGTGAAAGTTGACCCTCAAAAGGTGAACTTTGACCCTCAGAAGCTCAACGTTGACCCTCAAAAGCTCAATTTTTAAGTTTTAACTCCCTTTTCTTTCCCTGCTCCTCTGCTCCTCTGCTCCTCTGCTCCCCTGCTCCCCTGCTCCCCTGCTCCCCTGCTCCCCTGCTCCCCTGCTCCCCTGCCCTTACGTTAGTTCTAGTCCACCTTGATAGCCAGTGACAATGCGACCACCATCTTTGAGGATGTGGATTTCTATCTGGTCGCTAGCCCAAGTAATCTGGTCTTGGAATGCTGGGTTTAACACCCGAACCCGTTGATTGCTAGAAGAGACTGGAGAATTGGGAGAATGAATTGCCAGAGATTGTACAAAAGGCCCGTCAATCAAAATATCGAGTTGTTCTAACAATGCTTGGGAACCTGGCGGTGCAGATTGGGACTGTAGCTGCTTAAGAGTGAACCCAGAAAAAGACATGACATTTAAACCAGCAGCTTTTACCTTCCGGGCTAAAGACGCTAGTGCCGTTGCTTGCCAAAAGGGTTCTCCTCCAGAAAATGTTACACCCGTGTTGCGGGGATTGCTGAGAATATTTTCGGCAAGAGCATCAACAGCAATCAATTGGTTAGGTTCAAAAGACCAGGAGTTAGTATTGAAGCAGCCAGGACACTCACGCAGACAACCTTGTACCCAGACGACTGCACGACAACCAGGACCATTAACTTCTGATTGATCGACGTAACCCATAATATTGAGATAGCCTGGGGGAATTTCTATGAGTGCTAGCGATGGGTCAGTTGGCTTAATTTCCATCTCTTTAACTCCTTTTAGCCGTTAACTATTAAATATAGCGAATCTCCACTTATATAATCGTGACAATAGTTATATAACTAGGATTTAATTGATAAGCAATCTCTCAAAAACTTTTGGCGCTTTGGAAAAATCCGCTTTAACTTACTAGACTGAATCTTGTAGGATTTTTATCAAATTTATGACACAATTGCTACAAACATAAGAATGAAAATTTTCTCATCAAAGTTTCATAAAAGACTCATGTAACTTTGGGAAGCTACTTAAGTTAATATGGTATTCATTCACTGAATAACTTAGAGACATTTAACTATGAGACTGATGGTATATTCCACAATGGCTTCGGTCTTGGTAATATTCGCAGAATGCTGGCAATCTGCACTCACTTACTTGATTCGATTCCAAAACTTTCTATTTTAGTTGTTCCTGGTTCGCCGATGCTGCACAACTTTCGTCTTCCGAAAAGACGAGATTATATTAAATTACCCTGCTTAAATCGGGACTCATCAGGTGAAATGCCTGTCAAGTATCTAGAGACAGGAATTAATGAAACAGTGAAATTACGCTTAGAGTTAATTTTATCTGCGATCGCTAATTTTAAACCTGATATATTTCTAGTAGATAAAAAGCCTTACAATATCCGTAATGAATTAAAAGCAGCTATCGAATATCTCAAAAAAAAATTTACCGGAAACTTCTTTAATTCTCCTGCTACGCGACATTTTGGATCATCCAGATGTGACAATCCCAGAATGGCAAAAGCATAGTTACTACGAAGCAATATAAAAATTTTACGATCGCGTGCTTGTTGTTGGTAATCCCGAAATTTTCAACATTCGCCAAGAATATCAACTACCGCCAAGGGTTGCTCAGAAGGTGCAGTTTTGTAGCTACATCCGCAAACAACTAGGGCGTAAAAGTCCAAATCTCATCCGTAGTGAGTTGCGATTAAATCCAGAAAAACAACTCATTTTAGTTACGCTGGGTGGTGGGGAAGATGGTTACAGGTTAATTGACACATATTTATCGAGTTTGGTATTGTTACCAGCGTCCCATAAATTACGAAGTTTAATTATATGTAGCCCAGAAATGCCCCTAGAACACCAAGCTGCGCTGAAACTGAAAGCTGCTGTATATCCCCAAGTGCAGATAGACGAATTTACCGATGATTTAATGAGTTACATCGCCGTCGCAGATGCCGTAGTCGCAATGAGTGGCTACAATACAACTTGGGAGATTCTCTCAGTGGGTAAGCAAGCCAGCAGTAGTAGTAACCAGAATTAAGCCATAACAAGAACAGTGCATTCGTGCAGAACATTTAGCAAATTTGGGGGTTTTAGCAGCGATTCATCCAAATTATCTGATTCCAGATATATTACTGCGATCGCTATTACAACAACTCCAAACTCCGCAGGTTTCCCAACCGACAATTAATCTCAATGGTTTGCCAAAAATTAGCCAATACATCTCTACCTTACTAGCAAAAAAAGAGCGTGATTCCATTTTGCTATAACTCAGCTGTACAATTACCGGAATTAGCGATGATTGCCAAAATTGTTTAAGTAAAAAGTAATAAAAGTATTTATTTTATCTTTCGTTTGCCTTATTCCAACCATCCAAACTGACAGAGGTAAAATTTTCATGAAACGTATTATGTTTTACTGCCAACATATTTTAGGTATGGGGCATCTGGTTCGCAGCCGCGAAATTGTGCGAGGTTTAACCAAAGACTTCCAAATTTGTTTTATTAATGGTGGTGAAATAATTCAAGGATTTGAAATTCCTGCTGGTGTGGAAGTTATCAATCTGCCTGCAATTAAAACTGACCCAGAATTTGCTGAACTACAAGTAGTAGATGATGCCCTTAGCCTTAATGAAGCCAAAGAAATTAGAAAAAATCGACTTCTGGAAATCTTTCAGCAATTCCAGCCTGATATTTTGATCGTTGAGTTATTTCCTTTTGGAAGAAGACGTTTTTCTTTTGAATTAATTCCATTATTAGAATTAGCCAAATCAAATAAAGGATTGACTAAAATAGTTTCTAGCTTGCGAGACATTGTAGTTGTTAAACCTGAAAAACAAGTAAAACACGAAGAAAAAGTATGTAACTTAATTAACAAGTATTTCGATATACTGTTGGTTCACAGCGACCCAGAATTAGTCCCACTAGAAGCAACGTTTTCGAGAGTCAATGACCTTAAATGTCAAGTAGATTACACCGGATATGTAGTGCAAGAGCCACCAATAAACCCTGTTTTAACTGATGAAGATCGGGAAATTATTAAATCAGACAAACCTCTGATTTTAGCCAGTGTAGGAGGTGGTAGGTTTGGTCATGAGTTGCTTGAATGTGTAGTTAATACAGCTCCTTTTTTAGAGAAAGTATTGCCACATCATATTCAGGTTTTTACTGGACCATTCATCCCAAATTCAAAGTTTAAGGAATTGCAAGAAATGGCAAAATTTAGTAAAAACATCTATGTTCGACGCTATACTCCTTACTTGCTAAATTACATGAAAAAAGCAGACCTTTCGATAAATATGTCTGGCTATAACACCATAATGAATATTTTAACCACAGGTGTACGAGCGATGATTCTTCCCTTTACAGGTAATCAGGATCGAGAACAAACAATAAGAGCCGAAAAGTTAAGCAAGTTAGGAGTTGTAAAATTTATCAATCATAATTATTTGCAACCTGATTACCTGGCTATTAATATTATTAATTATCTCAAAGAGCAGCCTAATAAAATTAGCTTTGATTCTGGGGGAGTTGAAAAAACTGCAAACATTTTAAAAGCTTTAGCAGTCAAGCAAAAAATTGCCTAGTTTGAGAAAGTGAGTAGAGTATATTCATTTTTTATATTTTAGATAAATAACAGTTCAGAATGAGCAACAAAACCCTCGTGTAGAGACGCGATTTATCGCGTCTTAAAAGACCAATAACCCTTAACTTAACTTTGTGCAATGGTATCGAGACTATTACGGTAAATAAAAAATATTCCGGACTAGATCCTACTCATAGCAATAGTCTCGATAGCAGAATTGGTAATTACTTCAGAAAATAGTCAATCTATATTTACCCCGTTCCTGTGGATTTTTAGAAGTAATAACTATATAGTATGTATCATCTTCAGGCAACCTAGCTCGGTCAATTAAAGCACTGTAGACACCACTTTTGTCTTTGTCTTTATCGATCGCGATCGTCTGTCCTTGAGAATTTAGCAAAGCTACATAAGGAGAAAACTCTTCATCAACGCTATCAACACGAATACTTATCAGCTGATTTTTTCTACCTTGAAAATTAGAAACATTGTAAGCGCCTCCATTTTGTTTCAGGGTTGAGCTTTTGGCAGTTAGTTGGTCTGATTCATCTAAAGTATAGCTAGCTCTATCATTCCTGAGAGCCAAACTATAGCGCCCTGTATCTCCAGGATCTTGACTAGTAACAGCAATCTTATAAATGCCATTCTTAGGCAGTCGCGCAAAAATGAATGCATCATCGCCACCACTGCTTTTATCCAAAGCACCTTTTTTAACAATGATATTGTTATCAGGATCGTGCAGAAACAACAAGGGTTTTAAACTCAAGTTATTCGATCTACGTGTATCATTACTGCCAATCAGTCTAATTTGAACTAATTGATTTTCTCTGCCCTCAAACTCATAGAAATGAAAATATCTACCTTCAGATTGAAAGTCACCTTTACTCAGAATACCTAATGCAACATCTACAAAGTTAATCTCTTTGTAAGTTGGTGTTGCAGGTGAATAAATCGCTGAATTATCGAGATTTTGGTTCCTAGTTGTAGCGACATTATAACTTGGCTTGCGAACTCTCCCAGAGCCACTATTAGAACGATTGGCGTTTGAGTTAGCAATTCTAGCTCTAGACGATCTAGATGCAGAGCTACCACCATTGGAACGATTAGAATTTGAGTTAGAAGTCCTACGTCTAGATGCTCTAGGAGCAGAGCTATTATCTGAAACCCTGGAAGTTCTTCGTTGAGAACTTTCTCTATGAGACGATGCACGAGGAGTTTGCTGTATTGGTGACTCAATAGAAATCTTCCGTCTTGGAGATATTGGTGCCTGAGAAGCAGGAATTTGCTCAATTCCTTTTTTTACTGCTTCTGGTTGTCTCTCATCTGGTGATTTAGCAATTATGAAGTCTTGAGAACTGTGAGATTTAACCAAAGCACTTATAGGCAGCACATTACTTGTGATTAACAAACTACTACTCACGCAACCAATTAAAATATTACTTAATTTGCGACGATAGTTTGTGTTGTCTAATAGCATAATTACGCTCCTAATTTTGCTGATAATTTTGTCTCTTCCTGAAAGACAAAATTAATACTAGTTGCTGTTTTAACCGCAGCAGTGATTGAAATTGAAAGGGGAATTTAGCGTATATACCTTAGCGGCTTGCTAAAGGGATCGCCCGTAATCAAATGAATTCGTATATCCTACATACCCAAATATTTGCCACAATCAAATCAGAAAAATTATATTTTCAATTTATACTACTAGAGGAAATCTCAATCTCGTAGGTATATACTGAGCTACAAACTTAAATTACTGCTTTTCGGAATTTTGCCCAGATATTTTTGTAAACCTGACTAAATTGCTCACACAGATGTAATACACAAGCAGACCTGATGCCCATCAATTCGTCAAAAGGCATCGCTCAAACACAATTTTTTCCATTTATCTAAATTGTTCAATACCTGATGAGGTAAGGAAATTGGGGATTTGTATGCTGTCTCAGTGATATTTACTAACAACAGAGATTATACTGCATGACTTAAGATGAATATATACCCCAACTGAAATGGATTCCCAGTATGCTCTGTTGTGTGAATCCCGATTGCCAAAAACCCTTAAATCCTGATAAAAACAACTATTGCCACAGTTGTAGAGCGGAATTGATACCCTTGCTAGGAGGTCGCTATCGTCCCACTCAGGTTTTATCAGACGAGGGTGGATTTGGTAGAACCTATCTAGCCAAAGATGTACATAAACTGAATGAATGCTGTGTTGTTAAGCAATTCGCGCCAAAACTACAGGGAACTGGACCACTAACCAAGGCCGTTGAACTATTTAAACAAGAAGCAAGCCGACTGCAAGAACTGGCAGAACATCCGCAAATTCCAACTTTATTAGCTTATTTTGAGCAAAATAACTATCTCTTTTTGGTGCAGCAGTTTATCAATGGGCAAAACTTGCTCAAAGAATCGGAAACGCGGGCAAACTATAACGAAACAGAGATTCGCCAACTTTTGCTAGATTTACTGCCGGTACTGAAGTTTATCCATCTGCGGGGAGTGATTCACCGGGATATCAAGCCACAGAATATTATTCGCCGTCAAAGTGATGGGCGATTAATCCTCATTGATTTTGGAGCTTCCAAGCTGCTGACAGCAACAGTGCAGACTAGAATGGGCACTGTTATTGGCTCACACGGTTACACTGCACTTGAACAGATGCAAGATGGAAAAGCTTACCCAGCCAGTGATTTATTCAGTTTGGGGGCTACTTGTTTTCATCTCCTAACTGGAGTTCGCCCATCTCAACTGTGGATACATCAGGGTTATGGTTGGGTTGCATCTTGGCGGCAACATTTAACCAGTTCAGGTAGAGACGGAATTTCTATATCTCTAGAGTTGGGTGAAGTTTTGGATAAACTGTTGCAACTAGACATCCAAAAGCGTTATCAATCGGCTGATGAAGTCATCAATGACTTGACACTGCAAATACCACCATTGTTATCAGTGCCCCCAACTATACTTACACCAACATTTGCAGCTAACTCAGCAAACAAGGTGCCAGTTTCACCAAAATCAAATAACAATCTGAAAAGTCAACTGCTGTTAGGTTCTAGCATTTTGGTCTTGGGATTAGGGGGAGTTTGGTATTTTCAGTCTCGTCCCCAGACAGTCAGCGAGGTTACTGAACCTATTTCTCAGCCTATTCAGTCCCAAAAAAACGTCTCAGAAAATTCTTATCTACCCAAACCCTTCAAGGGGCATTCTAGTGACGTGAATTCTGTAGCTTTTAGTCCTGATGGTACAACCCTTGGCAGTGCCAGTGATGATAAGACAATCAAGCTATGGAATCTGACAGGTGGACAGGAAATCCGCACTTTAGAAGGACATTCCAATTGGATTTGGACTATAGCTTTCAGTCCTGATAGCAAAATCCTCGCTAGTGGTAGTGCGGACAAGACAATCAAACTATGGAATCTGGAAACAGGAAAGTTAGTCCGCACCTTGGAGGGAAATAGCGACGGAGTTACTTCCGTAGCTTTCAGTCCTGATGGCAAAACCATTGCGAGTGGCTGTGCTAGTAAGGATATGAAAATTAAAATATGGAATCTGGAGACAGGAAAGTTAATCCGCACCTTAGAGGGACATACCAATGGTGTTGCATCTGTAGTTTTCAGTCCTGATGGTCAAACCCTTGCCAGTGGTAGCTGGGATAAAACAATAAAATTGTGGAGTCTAGGAACAGGAAAGTTAATCCGCACCTTAGAGGGAAATCCAGAGTCGATTCTTTCAGTCGCTTTTGCTCCCGATGGCGTCATTCTTGCCAGTGGCAGTAAAGACAAAACAATTAAATTGTGGAATCTGAAAACAGGAAAGTTAATCCACACCTTAAAAGGGCATAATGATAAAGTTAATTCTGTCGCCTTTTTGCCAAGCGAAAGTTCAAATGGTATCACCCTTGTAAGTGGCAGTAGTGACAAGACAATTAAAGTTTGGAACCCAGTTACAGGAAAGGAAATCCGCACTTTGGAGACAGGTTCTGGATATATTTATGCCGTTGCAATTAGCCCAGATGGACAAACCATTGCCGGTGGTGGAAGTGGTGAGAACATTCTCAAAATTTGGCAAATGATTAATTAAAAATATCTGATAGTATACATTCGGAATAAATTGTGACTTTTTTGGGTTCTACCTCAGAAAGAACATTTAGCTGTGCAAAAATATCAAATTAAATAGCTTCAAAAGATAATATTGGCGAAGACTATATTATGGTAATATCCTCTACGTGTTCAGGATTATAGCTGGAAAAAAAATATCAAAATCTATCTCTAAATCGGCAAAAATTGGTTTATATAGATGTTATTCTGCCAAAAAATATTTTTAAATAAAAGGTTATGATTAATATATTTTTTCTACTCATACTATTTTCTTCACTTTTAGGGCGAATTAAATTTCCAGGAATAAATATTGGTATTCATTATTTATTACTTCCTGCATTTAGTTTTGGAATCATTAGTTTATCTTTAAAATCCATACCAGAAGTTGTTAAGAAGCATAAAATAATTGTGATATCTATAAGCCTCATGTATTTGTGGATGTGGCTTTCCTCATTAATGAGCGAATTTCCAAATATTGCGATTACTTATAGTCTAAAATACTCAACTTATTATATATTATTTTTTGCTTTTTTAGTATTAACCTTTAAGAATATAACCGCACCATCTTTAACATTTTATTATCGTTGCATATTGTACTTACTACAGATAATTGCAGGTTTGGGTTTTTTAGAGGTTTTACTTCCTAATAACTGGATTTTTAAATTATTAAAGTTCCCCAGCTTTTATCCTGAGATTGGTTCAATTATGCAAAACCCTAATCAGTTTGGGGTCATAGTCGCCATTGGATTATGTTTAAGCCTGATTTTAGAAAAACAGAATAAAATTTCTAAAATTGAATTACATATAAGCGAATTAATTTTTATAATTTCCTTAGCTTTATCTGCCAGTGGAAATGGTTGGGTAATTTTTATGATTGGGATGTTTCTTTTGTTATTATATAAAATTATTAGTTTTAGAAAAATGATTTATCTAATCAGCTTGTTGTTTTTATTGATTGTAACTGTACCAGTTTCTACACGAAGAATTGGTTTGGCTGATAGTAAAATATTTCCATTAACTAATATATTTTTAGAAAATTCAAGTTCAGTAAATCCAAATCAAAAAAAGATTCCTACTCTTGCAGGAACAGGTTTTTCAAGGTTTCAAATGTGGCAGGCAGCTATTAATGAAACTATTAAAAGACCATTTACTGGTATAGGCATAGGAGTTTTTCCAGACCAGATAGGAGTGAAAGTTTGGGGAAAGAAAAGTTATCACGCACATAATATATTTTTAAATGTGTCAGCAGAACAAGGAATTCCTGGATTATTGCTATTTACTAATTTTTTAGCGAGGATAGCATTGAAAGTTAAATATGCTAATCCTTTAATTAGTGTTCCGATTATTATGTTTTTAGTGTCTCAAATTCCAGATTTTTTTGCTGAAGATTATACTTTTACAACTCTTGAGTTTTATTTTATAGCAGCTGCTATCAATTATCGAAAAGATGTTGTCACACAATTACAACCTGAAATTATTGAAAATGCCAAAAAACTATGAGTTATAAACCTCGTCTTTACTTAATATTTCCGAATATCTTTGATTTCAAGGGGGGTATTCAAGTTTACTCAAAATTTTTGCTGAAAGCTTTACAAGATATATATCCTGAAGCTGATTATGATGTATTTCTCAAATATGATAAGTATAGTTTAAAACAGCCAGATAAATTGGAGTTTTTAAGTTCAACAAGATTTCATTATTTTGGAGATTTACCAAAATTATTGCAACCAATTTTATTTGCCGCAAAAATAATTATTTTAGCTATTCTTCAACATCCCGTTATAGTCATTTCCACTCATGTTAACTATGGGATTGTTTGTTACATTCTCAAATTTTTTACTGGAACTCCTTACTGGGTCGTTGCTCATGGCTTAGAAGTTTGGGATATCGAAAATAAAGCAACAAAATTTGCTTTAGAAAAAGCAGATAAAATCATTAGTGTTAGTAATTACACTCGCCAGCGTTTGCTTCAAGATCAAAATATTGATTCAGAAAGAATAGTTATTTTACCTAATACATTTGATGCTAGTAAGTTTCCAATAAATTCTAAACCTACCTACTTACTCAAGCGATATAATTTAACAGATGAACAGCCTGTAATTTTAACAGTGACGCGGCTAGGAAGCACGGCCAAATATAAGGGTTATGACCAAATTCTTCATGCTTTAGTTAAAGTGCGATCGCATCTCCCTAGTGTTCACTTTATTCTTGCAGGGAAAGGAGATGATATACCTCGAATTAAAGCTTTAGTTACCAACTTAAATCTACAAGATTGTGTGACAATTGCCGGATTTGTTCCAGATCAAGAATTGTGCGATCATTACAATCTCTGCGATGTTTTTGCTCTGCCTAGTAAAGGAGAAGGATTTGGGATTGTTTTTCTAGAAGCTTTAGCTTGTGGTAAACCTGTCTTGGCGGGTAATCAAGATGGTTCTATAGATCCCTTGGCTGACGGGAAGTTGGGATGTTTGGTCGATCCTGATAACGTTGAAGAAATTGCCGATAATCTAATTCAAATCCTGCAAGGTGATTGCTCTAATCCAGTAATTTACCAACCAGAATACTTACAACAAAAAACTATTGAAGCTTTTGATTTTAGCCAGTTTCGTACAATTTTAGCAAAGTTAATTAGTGGGAATTAGTTACAATTTAAGAAAATTTGGTAAAAATAATGGACGATTCCGTATTTGTTATATTTCTTGCCTTTGGATTTCTTTGGGTTTTGATGGGAGTTGTCGGTTGGATTGCGTTTCTCAAATCTGAGGGTGAGGAAATTAAGTTTGGTAAGTGGGGGCTTATAGTTGCTATTCCAATTTTAATACCAATAATTATTACTCTGATTATTGGTGTATTTTATCATTAATAAAATGGGTGATCGCTGGGTAAAACAGCATAATAGACGGACAATAAATTACTTAGATAAGCTATTTTTCAGATTGTATGTGTAGAGAAATAAGTCCAACTGAACAAAATAAAGATATCGTTCTTCAGTTCTATGGAGCTTTCGACAGCCGGAATATTAGCCAAGCCTTGGCACTTCTCGCACCCAATTTTGTTGCTCATATCGTTGGTACACCTACTCCTCTTGATGGTGAAGGTTTTAAACAGTTTGGCATGGCTTTTTACTTAGCCTTTACCAACGGTCAACATACATTTGACCAAGTGCTTGTTGAAGGAGATAAAGTTGTTACTTGTGGAACATTTACAGCTAGGCATCTTGGTGAATTTCAAGGTCTTCCTGCAACAGGTCAAGAAATTAAGTTATCAATCATGCATATTGATCGCGTTGAAAACGGTAAAATTGTAGAGCATTGGGGGCAAGGTGATGCACTTGGATTAATGCAACAGTTGGGTATTGTCTTTTTACCAGGGCCTGCCCTTTTTTCACATATTTTTAAAAGTCTTTTATCCAAGCTGTTGAACAAGCCAACAGGAATTAATAGCTAAGGAGTATGATGTTTATTATTAGTAACAATATCGTGAAAGTATTACTTTTGTAACAGCATCGCAAGAAGGTAGCAATTGATCTAGTTTATTTTTGAATCGCACCCCTAACTAAAATAACTGTACTTTCTACACCAGAGGCGATCGCTTCGGGAATATTACCTTGAATCGCTTGCTGTAGCAATCCCTCGCGGGAAGCTCCCAAAACTACAACGTCGTAACCTTCGGTTTCCACTAGGTTAATCACACCTTCAGCGACTGAATTAGCTTGTATGGGGAGAGCAACTACAGTACTCGACAATTTGCGACGACGCATCAAATGGCGGATGGCTTGTTCTGAAATTGACATATCTGGCTTGAGTTCAGATGGCTTAAACACCTGTGTCAAGCGAATTTTTGGATCGTTTCCCAATGTAATTAAAGCTGGTAGCAATTTAATTGCCAGTGGGGAATTGGGGCCACCAGCCACTGGAACTAGCCAACGGTTAAAGGAGTGCTGAGTGCTGAGTTCTGAGTGGGGAGTGGGGAGTGGGGAGTGGGGAGTTTTGCCCAGCTTGACTAATACAACTTCGCAGGTGGCTTGGCGAATGATGGTGTCAACAACGTTGCCAAAAATCCGACCAGGGGTAGATGTGTTACCTTTCCATCCCATTAAAATTAGGTCGATGTGTTGTTCGTTGATTGTCTCCAAAATTGCCTGCGCCACATCGTGGGTAACTCGAATCTGCGTGTGTAAGGGAATTTTCCACTTTTTTGCTAAGACTTCTGCCTGTCGTAGCAAGCGGCGACTTTTTGCGGTTCTTACCTGTGTTTCTGATGGGGAACTGTGGCGGGGTATCAGCATCACTTGCACGCAATCTATTTCATAATGGCGATCGCGGGCAATAGCTGCTGCCATTTGTAATAAAACACCTGCTGTTTCGGGATTTGCTACGGGTACTAATAATCTACCTCTACCAATGCTGGGCGATCGCGTCTGGTAAACTATGTATGAAGGTTCTGGTCGCAGTTTCGGTGTCGCATTCTCACCATTGAGATGATCTGCTTCCGCCCGAATAATATCTGCACGAGTAATAATCCCAATCAGTTTTCGCCTATCTACCACCGGTAAACGACTGATTTGATAGCGATCAAGTAAATATAGTACATTACTGAGGGTGTGAATTGGTGATACTGTCATCGGGACAGATGTCATAATTTCTTTTAAGAAAATATCGGCTAAATTGCGATCGCGAAATGTGTGGTTTGTACTCTCGCGGATTTTCAGCAAATCTGATTGCGTTACAATCCCCACTAACTTGCTATCTTCTACCACAGGAAAACCGCGATGATGAGAACGAGCAAAAGCTTGCATTGCTTCTTCCAAGCTCATCTCTGCATCTAGAGTTTCTACCCGTTCTTGCATTACATCTTTTGCAGTTAACTTGTTTAATGCTCCTTCCATCGCAACTTCTTTGGTGAGAGTAATACCTTTTAACTCCAAAAGTTTCTCATAAAGCGAACCAGGCACTACCTTATCCGCAACCAGGTAAGCTGCGACAGAAACAATCATTAAAGGTAGCACCAGGTTGAAATCTGTAGTCATTTCAAAGACAATCACAATTGCTGTGATTGGAACTTTGGAAACGGCGCTAAAAAATCCACCCATACCCGCTAGGGCGTAAGTCGTAGGAGAACCAACTCCGGTGATATATAACTCAGATACACCGATGATGTGTCCTAAACAAGAACCCAAAATCAGACTGGGAGCGAATAATCCCCCCGGTGCGCCCGAACCAAATGCAATCAGTGTGAGGATGAACTGGGCTGCAAAGGCGATCGCGGCGACGCTAGGATGGGAACTTCCAGTAATTAATGACTCCCGTAGTCCAGTATTATCACGGAAGGATGGAGGGAGCATGGCCACGACAATACCAGATATAAATCCAGCTAAAGCTACCTGCAACGGTAAGCTGATATGTAATCTTTTATAAAATTTAATACTAAATATTAAACCGTGATTAAACAATGCACCAAACAAGCCTGCCAAAATACCTAACAGGATGAAAAAGGGAATTTCTGGGATGGAGAATTGGCTGGAAGATTTTACTAATTGCAAGTTAAGGTCAAGAGAGCCACCACCCAAAAGTCGGGATATCACGCCACCAATAAAGGAGGCGATAATGGCAGTTCCGAGAGTCAATCCTGATAAATCTTGGAGTAACTCTTCAACGATAAATAATACACCTGCGATCGGGGCATTGAAAGCAGCAGCCAAACCCGCACCCGCGCCAGCTGCAATCATCTGCCGTCGATGATCTGGAGAAGTGGGAACCCAACGACTCATTCCTGCTGCCAAACCAGCCCCCACTTGGACAGTAGGGCCTTGCCGTCCCAGAGTCATGCCGGAACCAATGGCGATGATGGCACTGAATAACTTCACACCTGCTACCCGCCAAGATAATGTCACAGGCACATTGGCAAGAGAAGCTTTGACTTGCGGAATACCACTACCAGAAGCCTCTGGTGCTAATCTATCCACCAACCATCCAGCCAAAAATCCCAGAACAAGACCAATTGCAGGTAGTACCAGCCATGCCGGCAAAAGGTGGGTAGTATGCACTCGCCATGTCCCCAGCCATCCCGATCCTACTTTCAGGAATACCGCAGAGAGGGCAGCAACCAGACCGATAATACAGGCTTCGGCGATCGCTAAACCTCTTCTAGGCTGCCACCAGGTGCGAAAACGCTGATTCATACCTTTTGGATTTTAGATTTTGGACTTTCCTGCGGAACGCTACGCGTAGCTTGCTTCCCCGTAAGGGTACGACTTATCTACGAGAAGCACCCGCGAACGCTGAGTCAAACGATTTTTTATTACAAATCTTGACAAAAAAGCTGTTCAATGGAATCTTCAGAGGATGTTTTAAAAGTCGTTGGCAAACTATAATTTGCTACTACACAAGCACTGTCCCCACTTACGAATTACGAATTACGAATTACGAATTATTTAATTGCTTCTTCCCGTGGTGGATAGCCCTTCTACTATCAGAGACGGAGTATAACAAGAACCATTCCAATCAACATCGTTGCCTAGTGTAACCAATTGCTTTAGGGCTGTGTAAACATTACCTGCAACCATCGTATCTTTAACGCGCCCAATTACTTGACCATTTTGGACGCGGTAGCCTAAATCGACGTTAATCGAAAAATCTCCAGAAATACTGCCGCCACCACCCAACATTTGATCGACAATCAAGCCATCATCTAGTTGTTGAATCAAATCTGGTAGCGATGCCGAACCTGGCTGGATGAGAAAATTAAATAAACCAGGGGTAGGATAGCTACCTAAACCAGGGCGAAAACCATTTCCAGTGGTGTTTGTACCCAGTTGGGAGCCGGTGGTGCGATCGCTATAGAAATGCTGTAAGGTTCCGTTTTGGATAAATACTAGAGATTGAGTAGGAGTGCCTTCATCATCAAAAGGGCAACTGTAAGGGCCAGCTTCTGGATCTTGGTAGATGGTGAGACTAGGTGCAACTACTTCCTTACCCAAACGTTCTGCCCAAGGTGAAGCTGCTTCTAAAACTCGCTTGCCATTCAAAGCGGCTTGTACAGTACCCCAAAGCATATCGGCAGCTTTAGAAGTGAATAAAATTGGGACTCGACCAGTAGGAGGTGAGATATTTTCACTCGACCAAATTAACCGTTGTAAAATTTGGTTAGCTAATCTCTCTGGATCGAGTTCCCCGCGCTTGGTTTGACCATCAGCAACACTTAAAAAATCATCACCACGCACCCATTCTGCTGATATATAGCAGCTGAGGGTAGTGTCAGTATAGTGACAATCTAAACCTTTGGTGTTGACTAGTCTGGTGGTTTCAATATCACATTCCCAGTCACCATTGCATACAACATCGGGATAGGCATCACGGATGAGTGCGATCGCTTCTTTGCCCCAGTCCACCAAAACCTCTATCGGTAAACTTTCTCCTAAATCGGGGTAGGAAGGCTGAAAGTTAGAGCCTAACTCTACAGTTTCCGGTTGATTTAGTTGACTCAGAGCCAGAGCTTTTTCCACCATTACTTCGGCTAAGACAGAACCGTAAGCTACCGTCAGTCCCGGACGCCCGTTTCGCCAAAGCCGTAGTGCTGTGCCTTCAGATTGGTTAGTTTCTAGCTGTTTGAGTCGGTTTGCCTCAAAAAACACTGGGCGAGAAAGCGATCGCGACTGATACACCTCAGCAGCTTCTGCTCCAGATTTTATAGCTAGTTCCAGCAACTGTTCGGCTAGTGTATCTTGTGACAAATTTTCAGAACCCATGACCCTTAGTGAATTGTGGATTTTGAACCGCATATCAACGCTATCTTTTGAGAAGTGCGATGTCTACGACGGGCTACGCCTACGCACTTTCCAGTGATGAACGCAGATAACTATCCAAAAATCATCAATGTTTCTTTACAGTTACGATTTAAAACCGCAGATCGACACTGATGGACGCAGTTAATTATCCCAAATCATTGTCATGTCTCAACGGATCTAGTCATTTGTCATTTGTCATTTGTCATTTGTCGGTGGGTACAAGAGGCAGAGAGGCAGAGGTGCGGAGGGGAAAAACTTACTGCAACTTCCCCCCTGCTCCCCTGCTCCCCTGCTCCCCTGCTCCCCTGCTCCATTCCCCATTCCCCATGCCCATTTTCACAGATTAACCTCTTGCAACAGCCAAAAACCAGCAAAAGATTCAGCTTTGGGATCGGACTGTACGCCGATAAAATGTACTCCATTAGCTTTTTGCTTGGCTGCTTCAAAACCTTTGGCTTCTGCTAAGATTTGAGGTTTTTTAATATTTGCCACAATCCAACTTTCAGTTACGCCAGTTTCTAAAAGCAATCTCGCCTCTTGGCTGGCGTCAAATTTTAGGAAAGCTAACTCTAAACCAGACATCCAGCCAGCCAAGGGCAACGCTCTCGATGAGAAAATCAAAATACCAGGAATACGGGCTTCGGGTGAAACTTTCGCCAACTCTAAAGGGAAAGCCTCACCAAAGCCAATTTCCCACTCTGGCATATCAGCAAAATCCGCAGCATCTAAGGTAACAAATACCCACTGCTGTCCTTCCAAAGCATCTGGTAAACGTTGCGGCAAAGGTTTCTCCAAACGGACTGAGGGATTAGTCCCCCCTTGATACCCTGCCTCTTGAGGATACACTTCTTCCATCCGCTGTTCTAACCATTGGTTGAGAACCAAAGTGCGGCGGCTAGGCTGGGCGGGAATACCTAAATCTTGGCAAGCTTTAGTAATCATATTGTTCATTTGGCGGCGGAAAAAGCGGATTTTAATTGGTGCTTTTCCAGCTTGGTTAATAGCCTCCTGCAATGCTGTCCGCAACCAGCCCGAATTTACCTGGGTACTGGGACAATATTGAGCATAGCGAAACAAAGAGTCTGGTTTTGTGCCGATATCCAAAGGGCTTTCGCAGACTAAGACTTCCCAAACTTTTTTTTGATTATCGTCCAAAATCGGACGGGAGTAAAAATCGATTTCCCAAATACTGCCCATGTTTTGCGGTAAAAATCTGGCTGTTATGTTTTCCTGATATGTTGATCATACGAGTGTTGGGGCGCATTGGGCATTGAAAAGAGGCAGGGGGCGGGGGCAAAGGGTGTCGTTTTCGGGCTTGTCATCGCTTTGGCAAGATGTCAAGAGAAGATTTTAAGCGGGCTGTGGATATCTCAGAGAAGAAAATTTTGCAACTGTCGGTGGCTTCTAATCTCTCCAGTAAGAAAATCTTGAAGACTTTGGATCAAGCAACAAGGGGTTATATTGGTCTGCTGGATATGATTCTACAACCGAATCATTCTGGAAAAATGAATGACGATTAGCTTATCTCCGAACTGATAGAACAAGTGGAGGAATTGTTGGATTCATCATGCCAAAATCTAGCGATTTTTGTGACTACTTTCGACATGATACGGCTAAAAATGGCGAGGCAGTAAGCAGTTGATAGGCAGATCAAAATTACCCCAGTTTTACCCCAAAAAACAAGAGACAGGCTATGTTCCTGTCTCTGTAATTTATATTTCTTTAAAGGCGGCACCCGGATTTGAACCGGGGGTGAAGGTTTTGCAGACCTCTGCCTTACCACTTGGCTATGCCGCCACAGCAACATTCTCTGAACTACTTTAATGTTGCTAAGGTATCTTAGTAGCCAGAGGGCGCTAGTTAAATCATGATAGCATAGGATTCTGAGGTAGAGATAGTAGGTTAACTGGATGTTTTTGGTAGTCTTTGGGCGATCGCTAAAAAGTGGCGATTACAAGTTGACCACACCACAGACCACTCTTAGCAGATTAAAGAGAGTTTTAGGTTGTAACTTCTTACTCCTTACTTGTTACACCTTTACTTCATCAGCAAAATTACTCCAACGCACAAAGTGAAATGGGCCAGCGATAGAACCCCAGAGACGTTCATCGGTGTCTAAATCCCTTCCCCTGTCAAGGCTGAAAAATTCTTTAGCATCAATCTCAAATTCGTTATCCAGATAAGTATTTTTGCCGTCACGAACCACTATGCAGCCTTTACCAGGTTCAACTCTGCCTTTGAAGCTCTTACCTGTCCACTCTACAATCATGTTGCAGCCTGACATTTTTTCCAATTGATCAACAGACAACTCTTTGAGGCGTTCGGGTTCACGAGATGCACCGTAAAATTTTTCTTCTTCTTTAACGGTGTAGTGTTCAATAGCAATATGGTTTTCTGCCGGAATCAGCTTCATTACCCGCATTCGGTAGGGTTGATTGAGCAAAAAATCATAAGCTTGTTCGAGAAACAAACTTACCCCTGAGAACAACTCTAAGGGAAGGGGACGGATACACACGCGGATATGAGCATAAAAAGGTGGATTTTCAAAAGCTTGTTCTTGATTGCTAAAGTCAGCTGCCATCCAGCGGGCTAAGGTGGCGATATCAGTAGAATGAGTCATTACAAAACTATCAACTAGTTGCTTAATATTATCTAGGATTATTTTGACACTCCCCTGACTCAAAAATCTTAGCTGCGATCGCAATTTTTAAATTATATCTAGGATAGATCCTGTGACTGAAGAAAATTAGGCTGCTTTACTATAAGTTAAACTGCTGACATCTTGTACATAATAACTAGAACTCATTAAGCATTTATTTATACAAAATCCGCACAATTTCTTTTATCTGTATGCTGAAGCCACATAGCTCTCACGTAGGCTTTTCTTGTAAAGCTGGAGAAAAGCTGGAGAATAGTTAGTCAATAATAGGCATGGGGATAATTGCTAATTATCTCGTGTAACTCACTCAAGGCAAAGTAAAGTACCCATGCTCAGGCACTTAATTGCGATCGCTACTGCCACTATACTCTTTAGCAATTCCTTAACACTGGCACAGACTAAACCGCCGAAACCACCTGATCAATTTCCTCCTAGCCCTCTAGAGATTACCACACCCGATCCACTGTCACCACGTTCGCCCAAGGATAAACAACCCTTAACTCTCCAAGAACGACAAAAGTTAGAACCAGCATTGGATGCGTTAAATCAAGAAGCGGCTGCGAAACTACAAGCAGGTGAACAGGTTGCGGCGTTTGAAATTTGGAACCGAGAACTGCGTTTGCGGCGCTTTCTAGGTTCATTAGCAGAGGTGCAAGCATTATCACGAGTTGGGGCGATCGCTTGGAAGCTAAACGACGGACAAGAAGTACAATATATAACGGAACGATTGCAAGCAATTCAAAAGCAAGCGCAATCTCAGAAAAAAACTGCCCCAATCGATCTAGAATTGTGGCGATCGCTAGGTGAAGCTTACAAAAATGTGCGATCGTCTAAACTGGCTATAGAAGCTTACGACCAAGTTTTGCTAGTAGTGCGACAACAACAAGATCGAGCAGCGCTATTAGAAACCCTCAAAACAATTGGAGAACTGCATTTGAGTTGGTTTGATTATCGCAAAGCTGCACCAATTTACGAGGAATTGTTGAGTTTAGCTACATCTGTTGGCGATCGTGTAAACGAGGTAACATATCTGCAACAACTGGCTTACATTTACGAGCAGACAAGCCAACCACAGCAGTCATTGAATGTACTTAACAAACTAGCAGAAATTTATGTCAATGAAAATAAGCTTACGGAAATACCAGAATTAAAGATAGCGATCGCTTCAGATTACGAATCTCTAGCTAAGAAAGATCCTAATTTACTGCTAGAAGCTTTTAATAATTATCAAGAAGCTTATACTACTGCTTGGCAATTAAAGCAGTATGTTCGGGCTGGTGATGCTTTGCAGAAGTTAATTGCGCTGTATCGTTCCCAAGGACAAACAGAAGAGGCTTTGCAGGCTAGCGAAATTCTGGTGCAGATACAGGCGCAAGCTGCCAACTTTTACGGAATGATGCAAGCTTATGACCAAATTGGGCAATTGTATCTAGAACGCAGAGAATTTCCTCAAGCATTAACAGCTTTTCAACAAGGGTTAAAACTGGCGCAACAACTCAAACATGAAGAAGCATACTTTACTGGACAAATTAAAAAACTGTCGAAAGCAAATTAATTGAAATTTCTGCGATCGCTTAATAGTCATTGGTCATTGGTCACTTGTACTGAGCGCAGCCGAAGTAGCATAGTCCTTGGCGCAGCCTCTCCAAGAGTTGTATTGGTCATTCACAAAGGACAAATGACAAATGACTAAAATCACGACTGAATAACTGTATTGGGGGAATTACGGGTTAAAAGACCATCTTCCATTTCGACAATGCGATCGGCTATGTCTAAAATGCGGTTGTCGTGTGTCACCAATAAGATAGTAGTACCCTGATTTTTGGCTAGACTCTGCATTATTTCCACAACATCGCGTCCTGATTGTTTGTCTAATGCTGCTGTTGGTTCGTCTGCTAGCACCAACGGGGGACGATTCACCAAGGCGCGAGCGATCGCAATTCTTTGCTTTTGTCCACCAGAAAGATTGTCTGGGTAGTAATCAACTCGTTCTTCTAGACCAACAGACCCCAGCATAGCTTTTGATTTAGCCACTGCTTCTGTTTGAGAAATATTATCGTTCAATTCTACCGCCATTTGCACATTTTGCTTGGCTGTCAAGAACCCTAGCAAATTGTGAGCTTGAAAAATATAACCAATGTTGCGCCGCATCTGCACTAATTTGTTTTGACTGACGCCAATAAGTTCTTCACCTAAAAATTTTAAACTTCCTTCTTGTACAGACCGCAAACCGCCAATTAGGCTCAGTAAGGTTGTTTTACCTGAACCTGATGGCCCGGTCATAATCACAATTTCACCTGGATAAATGTCTAGATTGATATCAAATAATATCTGTTTTCTCAGTGCGCCTTTGCCATAGAAGTGATTAAGATTTTTAATGGCGATTACAGGTTCTTTTTCCATCATATTTTTGTTAGTTATAAATTAGTAGTTTCAAAATTTAACTGTAGTGGCTTTCAGAGACTAAATTTGCTTATTTTTTATCATAAGCTAAACTTATTTTTCCTATCTTTTAATTAATACAATATTAATTAAAAGATATCTGCTGGATCGGCAGAGCGTAATTTTCTAACTGCGATCGCACCAGAAATAATGCACATCAGCATAGTCAAAATCAATACCATTGCCGCTCGTTCAAAACTCATAAACACTGGTAATAGTGTTGCATTTCTGGCGCTGTCATACATAAATAAGGCAAAAACTATTCCAGGAAAATAGCCTAAAACTGCTAATAATAAAGCTTCTTGAAGAATGACTGTCAATAAATAGTTTTGTGTGTAACCTATGGCTTTGAGGGTAGCGTACTCGGCTAAGTGATCTGCAACTTCTGTATAAAGAATTTGATAAACAATCACAGTACCCACAATGAAACCCATAACAGTCCCTAATGTGAAAATAAAGCCAATAGCTGTACTATTTGCCCAGTAACTCCGCTCAAAATCAATAAATTCTTGTTTAGTTAAAACATTTACTTCATTAGGTAAATACTTTCGTAATTGTTGGGCAACAACATTAGCATCTACTCCCGGATTTAATCTAATTAACCCAATATCAATTAACCCTTTTTGACGATTGCTAAATATTCGCAGAAAGTTGATATCACTCGTAATTAAATTACCATCTGCACCAAATGATGCACCTAATGTAAAGAGTCCTTCTACTTTAATTCGCCGCCTTCTTACTTCTGCCGTTACAGGCTTTCCTTGGTCATAATTAGCAGCGATCGGGCCATACTCTACTCTAGAAGAACGGTCAAATAGAACTACATCAGGTAGTTTAAGTTTATCTAAATTTTCCTGAACTCCAGGTAAGTTGACTAGGTTAGTTTCTGGGTTCATTCCAAAGATTAGGATACTCCGAGGACGGCCTGTTACAGGATTTTTCCAGATTGTAAAGTCCAAATATATTGGATGTACTGATTGAACTGCGGGCAATTCTAAAGCTTTATATAACCGTCGTTGAGAAAAGCTTCTCATCGCCAATATAGCGTTAGATTGACTATTAATTAAAACAATATCGCCTTGCAAGCTGTTATGGAACCGAACGTTACTATAATACAGAGCATCCCGAAAGCCGAGTTGCATAAACATTAAAATATCGGCAAAAGCAATTCCTGCTAAAGCCACAGCTAGACGAGTTTTTTCCCTTGTCAGTTGTAGCCACGACAGAGGTATTTTTTGATTCATTTTCTAGGCGTCTCAACAAGTGTAGCGATTTTAAATTTTCAACCCATTATGGTGACACCCGTACCGGATTGATAGAATGTTTAAAATTGATTAAACAGACTATTAAACAAGATTTTTAATCCAAAATATCAAATTATGGATTAGGATTACTGCTCACCGACAACTTAATTAATTATTAATATCGACAATAACTTTGGCGTAAGTTAAACCAGAAACTTTCTGGCTATCTTCTGGAGAGAGAGCAATTTTAACTTCTACAACTCTGGCATCCACATCTGCTGCTGGATCTGTATTCAGCACATCTTTTTTACCAATTTTTCTGCCAATTTCAGTGACAGTTCCCTTTAATTCTCCGCCAAATGCGCCGTTATCACTGGTGATAATAGCGTTTTGGCCAAGACGGACTTTAGCAATGCTGTCTTCGGCGACTTCAGCAATTACAAACATTTGGTTAGTTTGTCCAATTTCAGCAATGCCATTTGCGCCGATCGCTTCACCCGATTTGGTATAAACCTTTAAAATTTCTCCAGCGATTGGTGCTTGAACGTAGCTTAATCTTAGTTCTGCTTCGGCTTTTCTGACATTTGCGATCGCATTACTAACTTGGGCTTGTGCTACTTGTACATCGGTAGGACTAACATCTAAAATTCTGCTTAGTTTGGCTTTTTCTTCATCAATTTGTCTTTGCAAAGTTGCGACAGTTTTATCGCGGTTAACTTTAGCTTCGATTAACTGCTGTTGCAAAGTTGCTAAATTTTGTATTTGGTTGGCTCTAGCCTCAGCAAGTTGCTGTCGCAAGGTTGCCAATGTCTGTTTTAGGGTAGCTTGGCTTTCAGCCACCTGCTGATTAGCAGTTATTGCACTTAAGCGTCTTCTATCTCGCTCTTGCTGAGAAATAGCACCTTCTTTGTATAAATAATCATACCGTCCGGCATCGACTTGAGCATTGCGCTGTTCGGCTTGAATACGCACAACCGTTGCTCTTAGAGCATCTCTTTGCCCACTAAGTTCAGCTTCTAAGCGATTCACGGTTGCTTGTTGGACAAGTTTATCACCACTTAACTGAGCTGCAATCCGCGCGATCGTTGCTTGCCCTGCATTCCTTTCCCCAATTAACTGCGCTTGTAGGCGAGCAATAACTGCTCTTTGAGCTTGAATATCTCTGGGAGAGCCAGCCCTGACTTGCGCTAAATTCGCACGGGCTTCTTGGACTTTCGCTTTTGCCTCTTGTAGTCCGGCTATTTGGGTATCGCGGTTGTCCAAAATTGCCACAATTTGACCTTGCTTTACCTGTTCACCCTCTTTCACCAAAAGTTGCTGAATTCTTGACGATGGCGCTAATCCTGATGATGGGGCGGACAATTTAACAACTTCGCCTCGCGGTTCCAAACGCCCTACAGCACTAATGCTATTGGTAGATGGCATTACGGGTGCGGATGTAGCTAGTTTTTTTAACTGCTCGATTTTGGCCGTACCTAGTATCCCAGCGGCGATTACTACTGGCACGGCTACAGCGATACCCCACCAAATCTTAGGTTGTTCATGATTTAGTGTCTGTTCACTTGGCTTCGGCTTTTCAGTCACCCTTGACATAGTATGTTGCCCATTTACCTGAATTGTGCTGATGGAAGTAAAAATAAAAAGGTTTTTAATCAACAGCCAGCTGTTAGGACAAACAACAGTGGTTTCAAGCTGGGTATGGCTTAAAAATCCATTGTGTGATGAACGTTCAACACTATGGCTTTACAAAATGGTGTTTTCTATAGCCGCTTATTATGTATGCAATACACTTTTACCTCTCTCCAAACCTCTCTCCTTTTAGGAGAGAGGCTTTGAATCTTACTCCCCTTCCCTTATAGGGAAGGGGCTGGGGGTTAGGTCTGTATTGCACTCAACTGATAACCGCTATATTGAGACATCAGTGCAATGGGAGTTAGCAGAATTCACAAGCAGTATGAATCTAGATATAGAGACGCGATATATCGCATCTCTATAAAAAATTCTCAATTGGTATGATGCGGTACTTTACTGCTACATTTACGACAGCGAGAGTTAATTTCAAAATTGAAAAGAAACATCAAAAATAGACTGTTGCCTTTGTTAGACACAATCTTGTTACAAAAGTTAGTCTTCCTTAAGTCAATCAACGATTAACTAACTAAAAAATATCTGTTCACCCTGAACGAAGTCGTTGGCGTGGTCACTGAGCGTAGTCGAAGTGCAGCCTCTCGTAGAGAAGGGTCAATTTGAACATTCCTAACATCAGAGTTTCCTTAACTTTCTGGTCAATGAGTTAGCTGTCTCTAGTTGTTTGCACCTACCAAGACAACAAACCATTTTGTGATATTCGCTTCAAAGACCTTGCTATTCTCCCTGTTGCTGTTTTAGAACTCCATAAAACTCTCGTTGAATGAATTCTACATTTATCCGTTTGCTGAAAACGTAGCAGAGCCTACAGATGGGGGAGATGAGGGTGATAGAAGAGATGATTAAGTTGGCAGATCGAATAAAACTGTGGTCATGTAATTTTCTGCCCAAGCTGGGCCAAAGGCTTTTTCTAGGACGCGGCGGGTTTTATCGTTTTGCTGCTGTTTGGTGCAGTAGTTGTGTTGTCCGGCGAGATTTTGGCTGACTTGTTCAACTGAAACAGGATGCGAGGCGATCGCTTGGATGCAATGAATATCTAAAAATTCTCGCACCCGCGAGAGAAACATTGTTTCTTCTTCTGGGGAACTGGGGCGCACAAAGATACAAAAATCTGAAAAAATATTTCCCCATTCTGGTAATTCACGGGGTTGGGAAAAGTTAAGCACTGTTAGCTGTGTCAGTGCAGAAGTATAAGATTCTGGTAAGGTTCGCTCTACGTGAATTGGAGAAAGGTCTGCGATCGCAGCACTAATTTGACCTCTACCCCCAACTAAATCACAACCAAACATCGGCAGGTTGTATTCTGGGCGGGGAAACATGACACAGTGCAAAATATCCAGCATATTGCCGATTTTTGCCAGTTCCAAGTGCATTTTCCGAAACTGGGGCGTTTGATAGCAACGGTTTTCAATCGTCAGTTTTTCGCCTTCTAATCTACCTTCCACATACCCCAACTCATTAGGCAAGTGATAGGGGGATAAATCCAGGTGCTGATGCCAAGCTGCCTCAATACAATCAGCTAGCTGACGAATTAGGGGATGTTGTTGCTCGCGCAGCGAGGGCATAGAAGTAAATGACATATTCTAGTTAGGAATGCGATCTAGTGGCCAGTCTACAACTTGTCGTGCCATACCTGTTGTGGTCTGCAATATAAGCAAACACTTACACCCAGCCAACGTAAATTTATAAGACAGATACTTTTCACAAGGATTCTTTTTTTTGTAGTCTAGGTTACAGAAATAATTTTAGATTAGTCCATTTGTGAAGGCTAATAGAAAGCTATGAAACTAGATTCTTATAAACCGGATTTTGCTGTACAAGCAAGAAGGCACAAAAATCTGGAAGGCTTACAGAGGTTCAAAGCTTCTACTTGGGTAAAGCTTTTGCAACTTCCCAACCCCTTTAGTTTTGACGAAGCACTTTTATTGTGTCCGGTTTCGGCAGATGAGTGGCTAGCCTGGATTCCAGATCATGGAGAGGCAATACTCAATATCAGGGAATTTAGTTATTAGTCATTTGTCATTTGTCACTTGTACTGAGCGTTCGCGTAGCGTCTCGTAGAGAAGCCGAAGTATTTGTCATTGGTTAATAACTTTAGACAAGGGACTATTGCTGCCAGAAATCAGTGACATCGTATCCCAATTCACTTAACATCTGGCGCAGCAGGGGTAAACTGAGTCCAATTACATTGGTGTGACAACCTTCAATTTTTTCTACGAAGAAACTTCCAAAACCCTCAATGGCAAAGGCCCCAGCACACTTGAGTGGTTCACCAGTGGCAACATAAGCTTTAATTGCTTTTTCACTCATTTGAGCAAAGTAAACTCTTGTGACTTGTGACTTGACTAAAGTACGGTTTTGGTCATGGTCAATTAAGGCGTGACCTGTGTACAAGTCGCCAAAGTTACCTTGCATTATCTGCCAACGTGCGATCGCTTCAGAGAAGTCTGCTGGTTTGCCGTAAATTTCACCATTGATGGACAAAACTGAATCACAACCCATAATCAAAGCTGATTCAAACTGTGGGGCTACAGTTTCCGCTTTATACTGGGCAAGAGTTTTGACCAATTCTCCTGGTTCACTTAGTTCAATTTGCGATTCGTCAAAGTCACTAGGTTGAACTATCGGTTCAATACCAACAGTTTGCAATAAGCGGCGTCGGGCTGGAGAAGCTGAAGCAAGTACAAAAGGTGGAATTTTCATGATCTGACCAACTTGGTAATTGCGGATGGGGTACTGGGCACTTGTACTGAGCGAAGCCGAAGTATTGGGCACTTGTACTGAGCGAAGTCGAAGTATGGCTTATTTCCCTTGTTCCCCTTTTCCCGCAGTCTTTTTTTAATTTTTAATTTTTAATTGATGTCTCCCTACTCCCCAATTAATAAACAGAAAAAGAATTAACAACCTCATCTATCATTCGTTTAACTTTCTGCCAGCGTTTTTCAGGAATTGAGGCGTTGAAGGTAAAAAGTTTACCACGGCTAACAGCGACACTGGCAATGTTGTGCCGTTGCTGTTGATTGGGGAGTTTAACCTCATACTCTAAAAGGTAGTATGTTTTACCATCTACTTCTCGCTGTGCGGCATTGACTAATTCAGCCGAACGACCAGAATCAGGAGGCGCGAGAGCCGCTTTTCCTAATTTGTATCCTACTTCTGTTGGGGTTCCCAATTCTGACAAAGTTTTGCCTTCAGGAACTGGGCTAATCACAACTGAAACATTTTCAGACACCTCAATCAAATCGTGGAAAACCACATCTGGCCCATCGGCAACTTTAACTGGCAGCCAGCCGTTAGGATATAAAAACTGATAGCCATCACTACTATCTACAAAGCTTTTGAGTCCAGCCGCAGCCGCAACATCCGAATTACTCAGACTAAAGCTCAACACCAATAGCAAAATTAATACAATTCGTTTCCACATTTCTACAGATTCCTTTGGGCTGGAGATAATACAAGGCTTGCATCATTTCTCGTCTTTATTCTCCCACCAAGCGGGACGCTTCGGATAATGCATTAAATGGTGAAGTATAAATGCTTATGTTCCCCAATGCCTAATTTTGAGGAATTCAGTAATCAGAATCAAGACGCTTCTCTACAAGAGACTGCGCCAACGCCAACGCTATCAGCGGAAATTCAGGCTCGCAACTGAATTGTTGCACTACCAAATTGAAATTTGCTGGGGGTCTTAAACCCAATTATTCAGACCGCGACGTTATCTATAAATGTAGAGAATTCCCAACTGAATTCTGTTCGATAAAAAAAGAGGCAGATAATTCTACCTCTCCTATACAGGGACAAACAAATGACTTGAACTATCCCATGATTAATTACAACTGACTAGACTTAGTATCTGTTGGGTTTGTGAACAAGAAAGCTGAGAACTTGACACTGCTTGATGTTGTCAAAACCCACAACACGAATATAGCTGCCGTTAAATTGAGAACGGCATCCTTGAACTTCGCTCAATACTTCCTGAGTGGATTTAGCACCAAACAAAGGCAACTTCCACATTGTCCAATATAATTCTGTTGGCTCAGAAGTTTCGTTAAACTCAATCGCAGGAATGTAACCTTGATTCAAGATGTACTGAACTTGTTTAGCAATTTGAGCATCAGACAGAGGGGGAAGATAAGAAAGGGTTTCGTAACGACGCTCTTTTGGTAAAGTTTGCATAGCTTTTGATAATGGGTTGCGATTTTTACTAGTAGATTGACCGAACTAATTGGATAAGTTATCCAAATTCTGATCTGAAGTTGTTTGCTGTTCTGGTTGCAGACTGGGGTTAGATGTGTCTACTACTTGTGTGATGCGTTCTAAATGCTGGCGACGTTGCTCCATGTTGGCTTGCTGAATGCCAGTACGCACCATTTCCGGTAAAAATTCTGCAATTTCTTCCGCAATATGTTCTCTGACAGTCATGATTCGCAAAGCCAAATCTGGTTTTTCCCGCAACAATTGCTCAATTAATGACTCACCATTTTGAATTTTGCCAGACGAAAAGTTACGCAGCCAAAGTTCTAATGGCGGATTTGTTTCGCCTAGCTGTGCCAATACTGTCCTTAGAGCCTGATAAGTCAGATAGCTTTGGAGAGTTTTGGCTGTGTCCTTCGCAATTTGCTTAAGATTCATGCTTGACCCCAGCCGTGAAGAGTTATGAGTTATGAGTTACGAGTTATGAATTAATGCAAAGCAAATCCTAACTCTTGTACAGACGCCATTAATCGCGTCTCTACTTCTAACTCTTAACTCTTAACTGTTAACCCAGATCAGACGGTATCCATTGCTTCAAACTCGAACTTGATTTCTTTCCACAGTTCGCAAGCAACAGCCAGTTCAGGAGACCACTTGGCAGCTTCGCGGATGATATCGTTACCTTCACGAGCCAAGTTGCGGCCTTCGTTACGAGCTTGAACAACGGCTTCCAAGGCGACGCGGTTAGCGGTTGCACCAGGAGCGTTACCCCAAGGGTGTCCCAGAGTACCACCACCGAATTGTAGTACGGAGTCATCACCAAAGATTTCTACCAGTGCGGGCATGTGCCATACGTGGATACCACCAGAAGCAACTGCCATTACACCAGGTAGAGAAGCCCAGTCTTGGGTAAAGTAGATACCACGAGACTTGTCTTGCTCAATGTAGTTTTCACGCAACAGGTCAACGAAGCCCATTGTGATGCCGCGCTCACCTTCCAACTTACCAACTACTGTACCAGTGTGGATGTGGTCGCCACCAGACAAACGTAGGGCTTTAGCCAATACACGGAAGTGGATACCGTGGTTCTTTTGACGGTCAATTACAGCGTGCATCGCACGGTGAATGTGCAGCAAGATACCATTATCGCGGCACCAACGAGCCAATGTGGTGTTGGCGGTGAAACCTGCGGTGAGGTAGTCATGCATGATGATGGGCATTTTGAGTTCTTTAGCGTACTCAGCCCGCTTCAGCATTTCTTCGCAGGTAGGAGCGGTAACGTTTAGGTAGTGACCTTTAATTTCACCGGTTTCTGCTTGAGATTTGTTGATAGCTTCAGCTACGAACAAGAAGCGATCGCGCCATCTTTGGAATGGTGCGGAGTTGATGTTTTCGTCGTCTTTGGTGAAGTCCAAACCACCGCGTAAGCACTCGTATACAGCGCGTCCGTAGTTCTTAGCAGAAAGACCCAATTTGGGCTTAATGGTACAACCCAACAAAGGACGACCGTATTTGTTTAATTTGTCACGCTCAACTTGGATACCGTGAGGAGGCCCTTGGAAGGTCTTGATGTAAGCTACTGGGAAACGGATGTCTTCTAGACGTAGTGCCCGTAAAGCTTTGAAACCAAATACGTTACCAACAATTGAGGTCAATACGTTGGTTACAGAACCTTCTTCAAACAAGTCCAAAGGATAGGCAACGTAACAAATGTACTGGTTGTCTTCGCCGGGAACTGGTTCGATGTCATAGCAACGACCTTTGTAGCGATCGAGGTCGGTGAGCAAATCTGTCCACACAGTTGTCCAAGTACCTGTGGAGGATTCAGCCGCAACAGCCGCACCTGCTTCTTCGGGAGGAACACCGGGCTGAGGTGTCATACGGAACGCAGCTAGAAGATCGGTATCTTTTGGTGTGTAATCCGGTGTGTAATAAGTTAGTCTGTAATCTTTAACCCCGGCTTGATACCCAGATTTGCTCTGAGTCTTCGTTTGAGCGTAAGACATAATTTTATCCTTCCCTGAAATCACTCTTTTTAATTATCAAATCACGTTTTGTGCAACTTCCCCTCACCCCGCTCTTGCCCCCCTTGAGCGAGGGGAAGATCAGAAAAATTTTATGTTAGGAGTTGCCTTTGGCAAAGGTTAGCAGTTTTTTTGCGGCTGACACAATGGATAGCGGTGGTAGCCCTCCTCACCAGTGTTTCCCCTTCTAGGGGTACACCACCTAGCGCTTCTACTGTTTCCTCTTGCTAAAAATCAAAATTCTTTTTTACTTCTTCTTCGCACCCAACTAAACCTTCTCAATTTCACCAAAACTTCCGCGCTTTGCGGCTTGATTTAGATAATTCCCCCATAAATTAGGGTATTCAGGGGATTGGCCTTGCTGGCACACATTCCCGCCTTTACACTCCTTATATCTTTCCCTTTGATGGAAAAGATACCAGAAAAGAATTTACTTGACAGAGATTTAGCAGAGTGGTGAGCAAAAGATAAAAGAATTGCACACCACGTAATTTGTAACTTGTTTCACAATATATCAAGAATTCGATAAGTTATTCTTTGAAAGTTTTTAACTTATCTATTTAATTTTGTTATTACATAAAGATTTAAACTTTTTGTTACAAAAGGTTTACAAAATGTCATTAAGAACTGTAAAGGACTTAAAAGATTAGGGAGATGGAGAAATCCCCAGTTCCCACCAATACACTGAGTTTCGAGCGCGCGGTAATCGAGCGACTTGTATTGAGTTTCGACTACGCGGTAATCGAGCGAAGTCGAGATTCAACTACCGCGGTGTCGAAGTAAGTCGAGATTCAACTACCGCTTGTGGTTGGCATAGCCTCTCCAAGAGTTGTGTCCCCAATCCACAATGTTTAAAAAATCCCAGCAAGGGGAACACTGAAATTAACCCAAAGGCAGTTTAGGTAAATGCTATGGGTACTGTCTCCAAAGGAAATGTCACCGTGGTATTGTTTTACAAGCGTACTAGTTTATTAATTACTTCTATCTTGCTGGGGTTGATAGCTTTGCCAAATATGGGATGGGCGCAAAAAACCCCTGACATTAATTCATCTGATCTAACCCCCGCTTACCCATCTTCCGCACCGCCACCGCGAGTAGAATCTTTGCCTGATGAGCGGGGAGTTGAAGAAAATTCACCGAAAACTGATTATCGTGTTGGTAATTTATTGGGAGATGTTACAGGTAATCTTTGGGTAGGTTCTTGGCGGGGACTATCACGGATCGATCCTAAAACCGGGAAGATTATTTCTCGTGTTAGCTTACCAAATGTTGCCATTGGGGCTTTAGCCCAAGACAAAGTAGGACGTTTGTGGGTAGGAAGTTATGAGGGACTAGTTCGAGTTGACCCCCGTACTAACGAAATTACCGCACAAAATTTATTTTTGCCTTCTAAACGCGTGTTGTCACTGTTACTTGACAAACGAGGTTATTTATGGACTGGAACCGATAGCGGTTTAGCTCTCATTAGTCCCGACCAAGGCTTGATTATGACAACATTAAAAAATCTGCCTGGTGTCAGTGCTAATGCCTTGACTTTAGATGCTGAAGGTCAATTGTGGGTTGGTACTCTGGATGGATTGGTGCGGGTAAATACTGCTAGTGCTGCGATTATAAAGCGAATAGCCGATTTACCAGGGACAACTGTACAAGCTTTAGCTATTAGTCCAGAAGGGTTAATTTGGGCAGGAATGCCGAATAATTTGCTAGTTATTAACCCAAAAACTGGTGCAGTGTTACGGTCTGTAACTCGCCTGCGTGGGCGTGATGTAACGGCGATACGTTTTGCTAAAGATGGTAGTGTCTGGGTCGGGACTAATAATGGTTTGTTACGATTAGATCCAAATACAGGAGCCGTATTAGATGGAGAAGTTGCTGGACTTCCTTCTAGTCGGGTTATTACCCTTGCACCTGATATCGGCAATAAATTATGGATTGGCACTAGTGAAGGTCTAGCTTGGTTAATGCCCAAAACCGACAGTGCAAAACCCCATATTGCTTTCAGTCGCGCCGTTAAATGATTAGTTAAGAGTTATGAGTTAGGAGTTATAAGTTAAAAAATTTTTTAAATTCAAAACTCCTGATTCCTAACTTTTAACTTCTAACTCAGCACTCACTCACTACTCAGCATTCAAAAAATGGCAATCACTACCCAGCAATTAATTCAATGGAAGCAACAGGGACGTTCAATTGTCGCGTTGACCGCCTGGGATTATGCGATCGCTCAACTCCTCGACGCAGCTGGTGTAGACTTAATCCTCGTGGGTGATTCTATGGCAGTAGTTCTAGGGTATGAAACAACACTGCCAATTACTTTAGATGAAATTATCTATCATGCCAAATCTGTGCGCCGTGGGGTTAAACGGGCATTAGTAGTAGTAGATTTACCTTTTTTGACGTATCAAGAAAGTCTGCAACAAGCGATGCACTCAGCTGGGCGGGTACTAAAGGAAACGGGCGCTCAAGCGGTAAAATTGGAAGGTGGCTATCCAGCAATGGCCGAAACTGTGGCTCGTTTAGTAGAAGCTGGAATTCCGGTAATGGGTCATGTGGGTTTGACACCGCAATCAATACATCAACTGGGTTTGCGCCAACAAGGAAAAACGCAAGAAGCCAGTGAGAGGATTTTACAAGAAGCGATCGCTCTGGAACAAGCAGGTGTATTTTCTCTAGTGTTAGAGCATATACCCGCAGATTTAGCAATGCAGATTTCACAAAAATTAAGTATTCCCACAATTGGTATCGGTGCGGGAATTCACTGCGATGGACAAGTTTTAGTTACCTCAGATGTCCTGGGACTGGCCCAAAAGCATCCACCATTCGCCAAAGTTTACACAAATTTGCGCGAGACGATTACCAAAGCCGTGCAAGATTATGCCGTGGAAGTGCGAGAGCGAAAGTTTCCTTAGAAAAGTTAAAGAAATAAGGAAATAATCGAGAACATAAAAAACCCCGACTTGATAGCCGAGGTAAATGGGAGAAGTCCAAATGTCGATGGGATATTTCAAAACCGAAGTCTGTTTTTCTTAGTTAACACCCAATGCAACCAAAACTATGTAGGTAATAGACAAGGTGCAATTTTAACTATGCAGCTTACTTTAGGGCTTTACTAAGCTATGTAAATAAATATAACAATAATATTACAAATGGTCAACTAGACTTGACAAACAAAGGCTGATCTTTTTCATAAGAAATACTTATCAAAGCAGTACGATTGGCCAATAAAATGGGTTACTGGGTAAGATAGTGCAATGAAAACGAGAACCGATCTTTTGGGGAGTAGAAAAACTAAGCGATTAGCTGCACAATTCAGGGTAGGTGGAATTAAGCCAGAGATTTGAGAAGCTAGCTACTAGATCGCCAAAGTCTTTACAATTCCCTTGTTGACTCAAAAAGTATTTCTCGACCTATGACGAATCAAGCTCCTATCCCGGTTATTGTCAACGGTGCTGCTGGCAAAATGGGCCGTGAGGTGGTTAAGGCGGTGGCGCAAGCGCCTGACTTAAACTTAGTGGGTGCAATTGACTACAGTTTGGAACATCAAGATAAAGACGCTGGGGAGTTAGCGGGTTTAAGCGAACCTCTGGAAGTACCAATTACCAATCAATTAGAACCGATGTTGGGATATGTGGCTGGAGATAGACAGTCTCCTCCAGGGGTGATTGTAGACTTTACCCATCCCGATTCAGTTTATGACAATATTCGCAGTGCGATCGCTTACGGTATTCGTCCTGTAGTTGGCACCACTGGGTTAAGTCCAGAACAAATTCAAGACTTGGCAGACTTTGCCGACAAAGCTAGCACTGGTTGTCTAATTATTCCTAATTTTTCCATTGGCATGGTACTGTTGCAACAAGCCGCGATCGCCGCCTCAAAATATTTTGACCATGTAGAAATTATCGAACTGCATCACAACCAAAAAGCTGATGCTCCCAGTGGTACTGCTATTCAAACGGCGCAGTTACTAGGAGAGTTGGGTAAAACTTTTAACCCTGCTCTTGTAGAAGAAACGGAAAAATTAACAGGAGCAAGGGGGAGTATCGCAGATGAAGGGATTAGAATTCATAGCGTGCGCTTGCCGGGATTGATTGCCCACCAGGAAGTTATTTTTGGCGCAGCAGGACAAATATATACTTTACGACATGATACGAGCGATCGCGCTTGTTATATGCCAGGAGTGCTACTAGCGATTCGCAAAGTCTTAGCGCTAAAGTCGTTAGTATATGGATTAGAAAAGATACTTTAAACACACAATTGGGCATTCATTACTTAGCACTCATGTTAGTACCACTGACTCGCCAGAAATTTGAACAAGTTGTCCCCTTAATTGCTACTGGTTTGCAGTACAAATACTATTGGGGGAAGTTCTCAAATTTTTTGCAACGGCTGTTAATTTCTGTAGTTGCGGTAGTTGTTATTTTGCTTGTAACAGTTATTTTCAAGCTTGAGTTTGCTTCAATAGTATTTGTGCTAGGGGTAATTAGCGCTTTTTTTTGGCTGTGGTATCCAGTGTTTCAAGCAAGTATGCGGAATTTACAATGCCGCCGTTACAAGTACGGCGGCTTTTTCCGTGGTCGAGTCCTAGATTGGTGGATTACAGACCAGTTGATGGGTAAAACCGAAACAGTCAACAACAAAGGCGAATTGGTGATTATAGAAAACCGAGAAAAACAGATAAACTTAGAGGTGGGTGATGACACAGGATTTACCATTGAGTTTGTAGCACCATTACGTCCTGCTCACAAAGTTATTACTCGCGGCCAAATTGCAGAAATGGTAGTGATGTCAAATCGTCCAGATTTGAGCAGTATTGAAGAATTTAGCGATATATACTTTCCCAATCGTGACCTGTGGGTTAGCGATTATCCTTATCTGCGGCGGGATTTCTTTAACGAAGTCGGTCGCCGTTTGCGTGAAGACCAACAGCAAAAACCGCGTCGGCGGCGTCGTAGAGTAGAGGATTGAAGAGTTAATCCGTATCGGCTTCTCTTTCAAAAACCTCCAAGAGAGATAAACTCACACCCTGCATTTACGCATCGTGTGAGTCGTTTAGTAATTACAAGCCTTACCTTATATCGCAAATATTTCGGCAGTTTGCTCTCAATCGCAAAACTTCTCGATGGTCGCCCAGGAGGTTCAAGCTTTCGGATTCGGGATAAATCTCTCCTACCCTGAATTTCCTTTCTTATTGCTAACGAGAGCATCCCACTTTGATGAGTTTCCCTTGTAAACGATAAGTCACTGTCCCGCAGGCAAAACCTGCCGACTTAGGTTCTACATAAGGTCGTGTTGGCGGATTTTGTTTATCTAACCGCGATTTCCAATCGCCAGATATTTTTTCTAGAGTGGGATACTTGCTTAAAAATTGTGAGCCTGCGACAATATCGTGAGGCCCCTTAACATTTATTTTAGAGCTATTGATGTAGATATTATAATCATAAATAACGTTTTTATTTTTAGTCTTATTATTAATATTTTTTCCAGGAAAAGCATAAAGAATGTTCCTTAAAATTTTGACATCAGATGACGTATGAGCAAATATTTGTCCACCATTAAGTTCTGGACTCTGATTATTTAAAACAGCTGTATTATTTACAATATCAACATGCTCGCTTAAAAATGCATGAATACCCGATCCACCATTATTAAATGCAAGATTATTTTTAACTAAAGTATATCCTTTATATGGACCTAGTTTTGGGTTTTCATCATTTCTTGTAGTATCGATAATAATACCATTACCATCAGTGATCTTTCCGACTGCAATCCAAGGGATGTACATACGATTGTTGTAGGTTTTGTTGTTAGTAACAAACATCTTGTATCCCCGCTTGTTGTCAGAATTCCAACTGCTCAATATCGAAATGCCACTGCAACCATAAACGCTATACCAGGCATTATCGAACACTTCGTTATTATCTATTGTCACATAGTCCGATTCAATCGCTGAAATGCCTGCTCCTCCACACTTATGTACCTTGTTGTTGACAATACGTATATGGTGACTACGACCATCTTTTCGTCCATCCACATTAATGCAGTTTCCATTCGTTAGCGGGTTTAGTTTGTTAGTTTTCTGACTCATCGCATAATTAAGGGTTATGTTGGCGTTGTTTCCTATGACCTCCAACCCATTTATCTCAATATATGACGCTCCATTGCGAATCAAAATTCCATGCCATCCATTGTGTTGAATTTTCGGTCGATGTCCAGGATATGCTTTAAACTTAATCCATGCATTTGCTTTTCCAGAGCGAGTAATAGATACTACGTCACCACTTGGTTTTGCATTCCTGTAGACTCCGTTCATAATCAATACTGTATCGCCAGGGTTAGTCAGATTTGCTGCCCTTTGAATTGTCCTAAAAGCGGATGAAGTAGAGAGTCCGCTATTTTTGTCATTGCCAGCACCACTAACATAGTATGTTTTTGGAGTTGCCCTAGTGCTGATTAACTGACGGTTGGATAGGATAATTTCCTTGTTACTAGATACCTGACGAACGTTTTTAATTAAAGATATTTTTATTCCTTCTCCATCAGCGAAAAGATTTAATACCACAGGAATTGCAAGATATGCGCTTAAACTGAAACCTTGAATTACCACAAGATAAGGCTCCTTGAACGGCACGACTTAACCAAAATATCAGGATATTCAATGATTGATGAATACTCTTTTGGATACAAAATACAATAAAGCCGACTTTCCTAGCTCCCTCGATTTCCATCTTGTCCATAGGCTTGCCAAGCTAAGTCTACCAATCCATCAACGATCGCAGCTGCTACAACTGCATTTCCTTTGCGGCTGTCAATTATAATGTGAGGCACTAGAGAGTCTTGTAAACGCTCCTTAGCTTCATCAACATTTACAAATCCCACTGGAGTTGCGATTATTAAAGCAGGTCTAATTTCCTCAACTTCAATTAAATCCACCAGTGCAGTCAGTGCCGTTTGCGCTTGACCTACCACAAAAATGCCCTCTGGATAACGCTTTGCTAAGGTTTCTATTCCCCATGCTGCGCGAGTCTTTTCTTTTTGAGGGCGTGTTAGAGCTTCCATGCTGCAATACACTGGATTCGCAAAGGTGTTTTGAATGTCGTAGGCAATACCTACTTGTACCATCGGCACATCTACCACAATTGTGGTACGTGCGGCTAGCGCTGCTGCTCCAGCTTGCAAGGCACGCTCAGAAAAGCGAATCAAAGACTTATACTCAAAGTCAGCCGTGGCGTAGATTACCCGACGCACAATCTCATACTCTGCGGGTGAAAAGACATGGTCGCCAATTTCACTATCAATGATTGCTAAACTTTGAGCATCAGTTACGTGCCATTCCATTTTTGTTGAGCTTCTCAAATATTAGCTTTCAGCTTATCAGCTTCAGAGAGTTAACAGTTAGGAGTTAGGAGTTATAAGTTAATTAAACTACTCGCTCCTAACTACTCACTCATAACTCATTACTAGAAGAAGAGCGACTGAAAATAGGAGATAGGTAGGCAACTAAGACGCCAATGAGAAACCCAGAGATATTGCGAACTAAAGGCAACCAGTCGCTTGTACGTGTCACAACTGGTCCAATGCCGAAGGCAATAAACAAGATTCCCCACAAAGGTGAGAAAATTAAAGCCCATTGCCAAGCAAAAACTTGTCCTTTTTGGCGGGGTTGAGCTGCAAATCCACAAATCACCCCACCAATAACTGAAGTAATCAAGGTGAGAATCCATTGCTCTCGTGGTAGTCCGGGGACAACATTACAACCGCCTTTGAGCAGACAGCCTTTAACCGATTCTAAGGCTTGTAGAATGGCTTGATCTTCGCCTTGTTCGCGGACAAAATACAAATTACCGAAGCGGGTTTGCAGTTCTATCCAAAAAGTCCGGGGTAAAAGTTTATAAACAGCATCGCCGACGCTAAAACTGAGGATGTTTCCGCCACGAGAATCGGCAACGAGTAGAATGCTTTTGTCATCTAAACCCCAATATTTTATAACAGCCCTGCCTGGGGTGCGGTCATATTGAGTTAAGACTCGCAATTTCCAGCCTGTGTCGGCTTCGAACTGCTCTAAATCTTTGACAAGCTTTTCTTCTTGCAGCACAGGCAGAGATTTAGCTAAATCTACAACTGGAGTAAAGGTGTCAGGGAGTAACTCAGGATTGTCATAAGCCAGCGCTGGGGGAGAATGCATCACCCAAATTGACCCAGCCAGGAAAAATATTGCAATAGATACTAGAATTCGTCGCCAAAAACAAGATTGCATGGACGTTTTTATACAAATATTAACGGTAAAAGCGAACAAGTTGTTTTAAAAGAGTACTAGAAAAATGATAGTTCTTTACACTTGTTTACTTTACTCTAATCTAGGGGATCAAAGCAAAAGGTTTTTAAGAGAAGGGGGAGTGGGGTAGATGAAGAGAAATAACCAATGCCTTTCAGGAGGCTGAGTGCTGTTAGTGTTAGCAGGGCTTTTAACCTATGCTGAGTTCTGAGTCGGGAATCTCACTTATTTACTCACAACTCGTTACTGTTTTGCCCTATGCCCTAATTCAATCTTCGTCATCAAAATTGTTTTCCCAGCTAGCAGTGTCGTTATAACCATCATTAACGCGGTATACCTCTGCTTTGCTCCGACGATTTTCTTGCCTCAGCACTTCCCGTTCTCGCAACGTTAGTGGTGGTTTTTCATTACTTGGCAAGCGATCGCTCGTCCGCCTTACAGGTTTTTGGCGCGTGAAGTTTTTCCAAGCAGCTTTCGCGCCAATAAAAATGCTGCGCGTGCTTACTTGCAGATTTTGAGCCTGAATTCTTGCACTATCAAGGCTTTTATCTACTTGTTTCACAACCTGACTAGCACTTTTTACGCCCTCGCTGACATCATCAGTTAAGTCAGTGATTTCTAAGCCAGTTACGCGGATGGCTTCTAGAGTGGGTGGTAACTCCCGCGAGAGAGTATCAAATAGCTTTTCTGCACTGCGAGCCGCGCGTGCTAACTCCTGCAAAGCCGGTATTGCCGCCACTAAAACCGCAGTCAAGCTTGTGGCGACTAAAAGTAAAGAAAGTCCCAACCAAAACAGGGGTTCAATCACGGTTATGTTATTTATGAGCGTTCTAATGGCTGGGGAAGCGAATCTGAGTCTTCAACAGATGTTTGCCGCTTCAAGACTTGGCTTTCTCGCTGACTGGCATCTACACCTGCTGCGATCGCTTCCCGTAATCGATCTAAAGTCTCATCCCAGTTTCGCAGTGCGCTAGCAGAGAGACGATCTGCCTGAATTTGCACACTCATTGATAAATCTTCTGCCAATTCTGGGATAGCATTGGCAGATTTTTTCAAAATTTTACGCGTTTCGCGCCCTGTGCGTGGAGCTACGAGTAAACCGGTCAAAGCACCGATGGTAGCTCCCAGCATCAAACCGCCAAAAAATACTCCAGAACGGTTATTAGACATTTTATTGTTTCTCTCCTTACACCCATTTTAGGTGGGTTTTCTCCCCTTGCAAGACTCAACTGATTTTATTCAGTTAATCTATGGTGACAAAATATCAGCCAGAAAAGTTGCTTTTATTCATTAATACTAAAAGCATTAATTACTTATTATTCAAAACTCCCCGTATTTCTCAAAGTTTTGATACCTCTAGTGGGCATCTCTTTGTGTTATGTCTTGGGTAGTTCCGTACCCTTCTCCTGATGGAGACGCTCTGACTAACAAGCTTTGAGGGTATGGAAAGGGGAAGCGATGCCTGCGGTGGTCACTGAGCCTGTCCTGAGCGTAGCCGAAGGGCGCAGCCGAAGTGCGGGCTATGCCTACGCTAGAAGCCAATGCACCCTATGGAATCTTACTACGGATCTCTCCGTGTGTTCTCCCATCATCCTTAATCATAAATGTTCATCTGAACCAGACATAACTCATTTTGCAACTGTTCTTTTCCCAGAAATTAACTCTAGCTTCGGAAAATAACGCTGCCAGATTTGCCGTCCTAGCAAAAGTAGACTGATAATTTGCCGCACTTGTTGAATTTGTATTTGTAGCGCTTGATTTCTCTGCCGTAAGTTATAAATATTCTGTTGGCTGAGATAAATATTTTCGGGTGCTTTATTCAGTGCTGCATTAGTACAACTTTCATAGGTGGTTAACCTATCTGCTATATATGCTAGCTGCTGCTTAAGTTGCCACACCCGCCAAGCCACATAGAGTAGTATTAGTGAAATCAGGGTGTTAATTATGACAACTAAAATTACCATTGTTTATCTTGACCAATATTAGCTTTGAGGAATTGTTCTATATACTCGATTTGGCTCTTATTGAATGATGAAAAAACTAGAGGATAAAATTTATGCCACAGAGTACATCCTGGATTCTGGCAATAAAAAGTAATTAGATAATGCTCTAAGCGATATTGAGAGGCTTTACTAGGTGAAAATTAGTGTAACAAAGGCTGATGGTTAAAAAATCGCCAATTTGCCAATTTTGTAACAATGATATGTCCACACTTCGCAAAACCACAGCTACAATTGCCTTAGATTCACGACTCGGTTTGCGAAATCAACCCGTATGCTCCATAAGCCCCATCATTACTACCTCTCACTTCTTAACCTGATAATCCTAGTTAATTTGGAGCTTTGTGGGATGTAAGCACAATGGTATAGACCCTTCAACAGATGGTGAGAGAACTACACTACCCTCCTTGGATACTCCCCAGCATTGCCTTTATTATTGTGCTCCTACCTCTACCAGTTTTCCAGTCTGTCATGTGCAGTTAACTAATATTTTGCCTGCAAAAACCTCATTAGTGGTTCACCAACCAAAAATTGCTGAGTGTGGACTTGGGAAACAGATAAGTGATAGAGGAGAAAGTCTATTAATTCCTCTCCCCTTTACCTTTTTTTTACCGAAGGCTTCCCCATCAGCCCTTAACTTCTTCTCGCTGAAGACTTTCCCCTGGTATTTTACTAATACTTTACCAATAATGATTATCTTTTTTTATACATCCAGTAGGAGTTGAGGATGTCAAAAAAATCACCATTGAATAATTTCTTCCCAGTTATTCTTGCTGCCTTAACAATTGGATTTGTTGGATGTAGAAATCAAGCTGTAAGCACTACATTCACTCAGACTAACACCCAGGTAAATGAGAATCTTCCCCAAGTCGTAGCGACTACAAGCGTACTGTGTGATTTAACTAGGCAGGTTGCCGGAAATACAGTTAACCTCACCTGCTTAATTTCCCCTACTGCCGACCCCCAATTTTATAAACCAAAACCGGAAGATCGTAAAACGATTGAGCAAGCTAATCTTATTCTTTATAATGGTTACAATTTTGAACCAAATCTGATCAAGTTGATTAAAGCGACTAAAAACTCTACACCAAAAATAGCCGTCGCTCAATTGGCAGTGCCTAAGCCACAAAAATTTCAGGCAGGTGGTAAGAATATAGCCGATCCTCATGTTTGGCACAATACCAAAAATGCTATCAGAATGGTGCAGGTAATTAATAGTAATTTGAGAAAATTACAATCTAGTGATGCAGAGGCTTATAGCAGTAATACTAAAAAAATTACCAATGAACTCACTCAACTAGATAGCTGGATTAAGTCAAGAATTGCCAGTATTCCTACCAAAGAACGTAAGTTGGTTACAACCTCGGATGCACTAAGTTATTACGCCAAAGCATACCGTATTTCATTGACAGGAGGATTGCAAAGTATTAGTACGAACGAAAAGCTGACAGCAGAACGAGTCAATAATTTGGCTACAAATATTAAACGGGCTAAAGTCTCAACAATTTTTGCTGAAGTGGAAATTAATCCTAATTTGATTCAATCTGTAGCCACAGAAGCTAAAGTGAAAATTTCTGACAGAAAGCTGTATGCTGAGGGACTTGGTGAACCAGAAAGCGACGCGGACACTTATCAGAAAATGATGATTGCCAATACACGCACAATTGTAGAAGGGCTAGGAGGGACGTATTTGATGTTTGAAACGAAAGCTGCTAGGTAGCTATAACATCAATTCAGTAATCCTCGAAATCGGGTTTATTGATATTTCATAAAACTTGGTTTATTAGTATATTTTTGGAATACACAATTGGAGTTTTAAAGGTTACGGAAGATGGGTAAAAGAGATTGTGTTATTTAGATTTATTAAGTCTCCACCATAGCAATGCTTTCTTTTGCATCTCTTTGATGAACCCATCTTTCCCATCTATATATTCGATGATATCGTTAGGATATTGGTACTACTTCTACTTTCATCTGGATTTAGAAACAACATTCTTGAATTTGAATTTAAAATCCAAAATCCAAAATCCAAAATTGACTTACCATCCCCAAGTACCAGGAGCGCCTTTAAATGGCCCAACAATATCACTGGTTATCCAACCACCGTAGAAGTTACCTGGTTGTGGTTGCACCTCTTCGCCATTAACGTAGCATTTATCCATTAAATGAGCATAAAAAGCTACATAGTCCTTGATAGATTCAAAGGCTGGTGTGGGTTTGGGGTAGAACCAGGCAGCATTATGGACTTCTTTATCCCCAACTCGGATTGTGTAGTAACCAGCACTTCCCTTCCACTCACAAAAGCTAGATTGCGGAGTCATCTGTAGATATTCCATTTTGATATCCGCTGGGGGAATGTAGTAAGAAGGAGGATGACTGGTTTCTAAAACACGTTTGGCGCTGTGAGTATCTACAATTACTACTCCGTTAAAGACTATTTGGATATGTTTGGTTGTGTCCTCCAAAAGAGGAGGACGGGGGTAATCCCAAACTGATTCTTGCCCAGGAGCAGGTTCGATGCGTTGAAAATTAACCATTATCAAGAGTATTGAGTTCTGAGAGAGGAAAAAGTACTCAGTACTAATGTACTTAGTGAAGCAGCAACCATTCTCGTGAAGTCACTGCGGTTTTTAACTCAACCCTTTTCATCGTACCTGTTTAAGAGCATCAACTTGCTTGGTAAACAACTCAGTGAATAAACTAAGCACAGTCCGTTCTTCGCGCACTTTTATATTGGCACTAATGGACATACCTGATTGCAGGTTAACTTTTTTGCCCTTAATGACTAGGGATTGTTTATCTAATGAGACTTTTGCCGGAAATCTGTAAAACTGATGGGTTTCGTCTGGGGGTAATGCGTCTGAACCTATCCCAGTCACTTCTCCCTTAATATCACCAAACTCGCTGTAAGGAAAAGAGTCAATTCTGACATCTACTTTCATACCTTTTCGCACAAACCCAATATCTTTGTTAGTTATGAAAACTTCAGCGATATAGTTTTCTTTAGGGACAATTTGCAACAGTTTTGTAGTTGGAGTGGCGACAAATCCAGGATTTTTTGCTTGCAAATCGAAAACTGCTCCAGCTACAGGTGCGCGAAGTTCTTGATATTTAACGTTTAACTGTGATTGAGAGATTTTACTATTGACATCTGCCAAACGCTGCTCATTTTCCAGCACAACTTTCATGAATTGGCTATCAATTGTGGCAATCTGCTGTTTGTTCTCAGCTATCTTATCCAAAATGTTTTTATCAGAAACAGCCACCGTATTGCTTAACTCTTGTTGTCCTTTTTCGATATCAAACTGGAGACGTTTCAGTTCCTCACCTAGCTGCGCTACTTCTGCTGTACGGTTTTGAACTTCTTGTTGCTGATTGAGATACTGAAGTTGAGAAATCCCACCTTCTTCTGCTAATATCTTCAGCTTAGTTAAAATTCCTTCTTGAATGGCTAAACTTGATTTACTATCTTCCAGCTTAATTTGATTTTGAATCAGTTGTTTTTTGATCTTTTCTACTTCTAATCGTGCTGCGGAAGATCGAGAGTCTAATTCCTGTTTGGCAACTCGTAGAAGTTGTTGTTCATCAATTCCTAGTCTAGAATCTTGACCAGAATTTTTTAATTGAGTGCGGAATAATTCATTTTCTGCTACTAATGCTGCCCGACTTTTCAACAGAAAAGCAGTTTCTTGCGGCAAATTACCACGCAAATATAACAGTTCAGATCCATTGGCAGTACTTGCATTCATCAATCGGCGATAAATCTGGTTTTCTTTCATTAATGCAAGGCGAATTTTATTCAAAGAATTTAATTCGGCAACAGAGGCTATGGAATCAAAAGTTAGCAGTAAATCACCTGGCTTTACTTCTTGTCCATCTTTTACATTAACTGTTTTCACCACTCCGCTCACAGGAGCCTGAACTTCTTTGACTGTTCCTTGGGGTTTTAATTGCCCGGTTGCTGGCACTACTTGTTCAATTTTTGCAAAATAAGTCCAAGCAATACCAAAGCACGCTAGCCCCACTAGTGTCATCATGATTGTACGCGACCAAATTGGAGATTGGCGCAAAACAATAGATTGCTCAAATTCCTGATTGTTTAAATTAGTAAAAGACTCTTGAGCAGCTTTTTGTTGTTTTGTCAGTACCTGTGAATCGTGCTTCACTCCATTTTTGTGATTACCGTTTTTGTGATTGCCGTTGAGATGATTCCCATTAAGTTGAGTCATAACGATTTTGGGTTTTGGACTTGTCGTGAGCGTTTAGTCGAACGATTTTGAATTTTTTGTAGGGTGGGCAATGTTTCCCGATGCCAAAAACCTTTGCCCTCAAGAATGACTAATTACAAGTTTACATCTTGTTGCTGGTACAGGTAATAATAATGACCCTTGGTAGCCATTAATTCTTGATGGCTACCTTGTTCTATAACCCTGCTGTTATCCATCACAACAATCATGTCTGCATTACTTACGGTGTTCAGTCGGTGGGTAATAAAAAATACTGTATCGCCCTTGAATGCTTTGGCTAAGTTGAGACATATTTGCCGTTCTGTGGGATAGTCTAATGCGCTAGTTGCTTCGTCTAAAACTAATAATTTTGGTCGTTGTAAAACTGAACGAGCGATCGCAATTCTTTGTCGTTGTCCACCTGAAAGTGCAGAACCCCGTTCTCCCACCCGCGTGTTGTAACCGTTTGGTAAGTTCATGATAAACTCGTGGGCGCACGCAACCTGAGCCGCTTCGATAATTTCTTCGGTTGTGGCATCGGGATTGGTTAGGGCAATATTTTCCTGAACACTGCCGTCAAACAATAATGTCTCTTGAGGAACTACGCCAATTTGTCGTCGCAACGAATAAAGTTCTACTTTGGCGATATCATAACCATCAATCAAAATTCTGCCAGACTCAGTTTCGTAAAGTCTCAGCAGTAATTTCATCATCGTACTTTTACCAGATCCACTTTGCCCGACAATGCCGATAAATTTACCTGGCGCAAATTCCAGGTTGACATTAGAAAGTTGCAGAGGACCACTTGTGCCAAACCGAAAGGAAACATTTTCATATTTCACTGCTCCCTTGATTGAAGGTAAAGGTATATTGTAGCGGTCTGTTTCTGCTTCTTGTGGGGTATCGACAATATCGCTTAAACGCTCTAGAGACAAGGCAGTTTCTTGGAAGCTTTGCCAGAGTTGAGCTAAACGTAATATTGGGCTGGTGACATAACCCGATATAATCCTAAAGGCAATTAATTCGCCTAAAGTTAATTCTTGTTGCAGTACTAAATAAGCTCCTACCCACAAAACTAGTAAGCTGCTGAGTTTGTTGAGAAAGTTGCTAGTAGAGTTAGCAAGGGTAGAAGTCACAACTGTTTTAAAACCAGCGGCGACAAATCGGGCGTAACGCTCTTGCCAGGAAAAGCGCGATCGCAATTCGATATTTTGCGCTTTTACTGTTTGAATGCCTGACATCACCTCCACTAAATAAGATTGAGTTTCGGCGTTGCGTTCGGCCTTGGCACGTAACTGTCTGCTAATAGTGGGAGAAGCAATTAAGGTGATCACGACAAACACAGGAATTGTGCTTAAGCCGACTAAGGTAAGTTGCCAACTATAAATCAGCATCACACCGATATAAACTACTGAGAACAGAGCGTCCAACCCCACTGTTAAAGCAGTACCCGTGAGGAATTGGCGGATATTTTCTAGTTCGTTAATACGAGTGGAAAGTTCACCCACTGGTCGGCGTTCAAAATAGCGCAACGGTAGACGTAGTAAGTGGTCAATGATTTGCGACCCTAAACCCATATCGATCCGGTTCGTGGTATCGACAAATAAGTAGGTTCGTAAGGTAGTTAGTACTGCTTCAAATAGCCCAACTACTAATAGCAAAATCCCCAAAATATGTAGTGTGCCAATACTATTTTGAGTGATAACTTTGTCGATAATTAACTGAACGACTAGCGGATTTGCCAACGCTGCCAACTGCACGAAAAAGGAAGCGATAAAGACTTCTATTAAAACTCGACGGTGCTTTGACAAATAGGGCAGAAACCACCGTAAACTAAAGCGTTCTTGGGGTGTTTGGTTGGTAGCACTCAGCAGTAATACCCTAACTTTGGGCGGAAAGTCAGTTGGATCGACATCTAATTGTTCAACCAATTGAGCAGGTTTGCAGCGCACAATTCCTTTGGATGGAACACCCACAACCACGGTATTGGCATCTACTTCATATAAAACGGCAAAATTATCACCGTAGCGAATTAGCGCAGGTGTCGGAATGCGCGTGACTGAAGCGACTGGTAACTCTATCAACTGCGCCTTCAGTCCAATTAACTCTGCCAGGTAAGCAGTAACTTGAAACGATATAGTCCCTTGACGTTTGATTTGCTCAGTTAAGATGCGGCGAACCACCTCGCGACGAAACGGCATTTCTAGGTGCTTCGCGATCATTTGGAAGCAGGCGAAGGTTGAATTTAATTCTCCTTTACCGCCAAAAAATGGGTATTTTTGTTTTGACGAATTCTTTGAGTTTTGGGGGGCTGGTTGTGGAACTATTTCGTCTGATGCGTAGGGAATAATATCTAAGTCGTCAGCGCTATCTCTATCTACTCTGGTTTCAGTTATTGCAAGTTCTATTTCATGACTATCTTCTAAGAGCAAATCTGACGGATGTATACCAAGCAAGCGTGCGGGGTTTTGACCGATGACCTGAATTTTATCTCTGTCATCGTCTGGTTCTAGGCGATCGCCAGGTGAAAAATTCGTGACTGTACCACCGCCACTCACAAACCAAACGCTTTTGCTATCCAGTTGGTTAAATGGAGTTTTTCCTGAAGGGAGATAATATATTTTCGCTTGGGGTAAGGCTTTTTCTGCCAATTCTCTGAAATTTAAAGTGGCGATCGCTTGTTTTTGCCAATAGGAACTGAGAATATCGAAAACTTCTACCAAATAACTGCGGTTTTTGCGAGCTTCGGCAAAAGCTGGGTATGAAGCTAGGAAGCTAAAATATGCTGATGCACTCAAGGTTAAACATACTACTTCGGTGGAAGCGATCGCTGTTTCACAGGCGACATTGCGCAACAAACCAATTTCACCGATAATTTCCCCAGGTTGCAGTAATTTTAGGGTGATTGGCAATTGCGTCTGGGGATCGTATCCCAACAGCCGCACTTGTCCCTCATAAATGATGGTGATGTGTTCCGGGAGACTTTCTTTACCGATGATTTTCTGGCCTATACGATAGCGCCAGGCTTGCAGTTGTTCTGATAGATTAGCGATCGCTCCATCCGGCAATTTCTCAAACCCTTCTAGGGTAGTGAGAAATTCGGGAAAAGTGTTCTTAATATAAGTCATATAAAACAAGTTAAAGTGAGGAATTAAGTCGAAAATATTAGGGAGTATCTCTTTTACTAACAGTGGCAGTGTTTGGTTTTATGCCAGCAGTGACAAGACTTCTGGGGAATGTAGGTGTTTAAATGTGTAACAGCACACAGGGTAATTGAATCTAATTGCAGGCCTGTATTCATATCACACGGTTACGATTGTTACGCATTTTTCAAAATAAAGCATACTGTAAATAGATTGAAGACAAGTTATCACTTGGTTAACGCTACATAATTTATACAAAACTAAACTCAATATTGAGGATTGCAACTATGCAACATCGATACTCATCATCAAACTAAAATACATAAACATGGCTGTTAAATTTAGAGATGTATATTTTACTTTATGATAATCAACATGAAAGTATCACAGATGCTTTCCTAAGTAAATACCCTAGTTAAGAATTATGTAATAAAAAAAACTTTAATTTTCTGAATTATTTTTTACAAATTCTTAAATACAAGGATTGACAATATCAATAATGGCAGCAAACAGGAGCTTTCCTCGTTAAACATCACCTATACCTGATTATGAAATAATTCTCCATCACTTTTTTGCTAGCTTAATTTAATAAAAATTAACCGGAAAAGTAAAAGGGAAGATTGTTTGTCACCCTAGAAGAATCAACTATTAAATTTATGAAGTAAAGACAATAACTGCCTTCAGTAAATTTACTAGTTTAATTAATAGCGAGTCCATTTAATCACCACGCATAAAATAACCTCATGCCGCAACCGGGATGAGGTTGTTTTATTTTTCTAAGTAATTACTCGCCTTCGATACTAGGCAAGATTAGCACTCAAATTGACCTGCACAATCACATCGTTGTAATCTTTGTCACCACCATTTGCTAAATCTTCAAAACCAAAGGTGTTATTTCCTAACAGCCGAATGTGATCTACCCGATCTGAATTAGCACCCAAGAATGTGAAGTAAACATTTTTATTGCCATTGCCATTGAGAATCGTATCAGGTGTGCCATCCACAATAATAAATGGTGCAAACAAAGAATTCGGCTCGAAAGCGCCAGTGTAATTTGCAGTACCTTGGTTGCCCACCGCCAAGTCAATGCCTGCAACACGCCCACGCACAGCAGCTTCGGCGTAGCCAGCCTGACCAACGAGAATGTCTGCTGTGCCATCACCGTTGGTGTCAATACCACCATTTTCATCAGCCACCTGATAGAAGCCGACAAAGTTATTGTAAGATGCCTCTCTGTTGACTTGAAACTCAGCTGTTACCGATTGTGTCACACTCCGTAAATCAATCAGTTCGCCTTGATATTCGCCTTGCAGACCAGTACCCAAAGATACCTCTTGATTGGTTGGCTGAATATTCACTACCAAATTCTGAAAATTAAGAGAAAACCCTTGATCTTCTATGTTGTTATTTGTACCTGAGGAAAAAAGCACACTTGAGAAGGGGGTTTTTCCAGACAGTACAGCTTGAGTAGTACTGTTGGATACCAGATAAAATCTGAGCTTGGTATCAGAGTCGAATTCTAAAATGTTTTTCAGGTCGGCAGGATTAAAACCATTAGGCAGATTGGCAAGAGCGGAGAAAACTACCTTTGAACGCAAAAGAGCCGCTTGCGTATAGCCTTCTGCACCAGGGGCTATGCCGTTAATCCTACCTTCTTCATCGTCAACAGCAAATACATTTAGTTCATTCACCTCTGAAGAGGTGTTGTTTTTAATATTGACTGAGAGTTTTGCTTTATCACTTTTAATGTTCAACTTAGTCTTGACACTAAAGATATCGCCTGTAATTGTCACTACAGGAGTATCGTCAGCAACCGCAAGTTGAAACAGATCACTGGCTTGCTCTCCTGCAACATCCTTAGCTGTGACTTTGATGTTCAAACTACCTACGTCCTCATTCTCAGGAGTACCACTGAAGGTAAGGGTAGTAGGATTGAAGTTCAACCAAGTAGGTAGTAGGTCATCATTTTCCAGGGTTGCAGTGTAGGTGAGAATGTCACCTACATCCGCATCACTAAAGGTGTCATCTGGGACAGTGAAGTTGAAAAGTGTGTCTTCGGTAACTTGTTGGTCTGCAATTTCTTTTAGCAAGACAGGAGGATCGTTAACATTATTGATCGTGATTTTAAACACATCACTGACTTGCTCTCCAGTAACATCCTGAGCGGTAACTTTGATGTTTATACTACCTACGTCCTGATTCTCAGGAGTGCCACTGAAAGTCCTGGTAGCAGTATCGAACTTCAACCCTTTCGGCAAAGGCGTATCGTCGGGCAGAGTTGCAGTGTAGGTAAGGGTATCTCCGACATCTGGATCGGTGAAAGTGTCATCTGGTACAGTGAAGGTGAAGAGAATACCTTGAGTGGCTTGTTGGTCTGCAATTTCTTTTACCAAGACAGGAGGATCGTTGACATTATTGATCGTGATTTTAAACACATCACTGGCTTGATTTGCAGTAGTATCTGTAGCGGTAACTTTGATGTTTATACTACCTACGTCCTGATTCTCAGGAGTACCACTGAAAGTCCTGGTAACAGCATTGAACTTCAACCCATTCGGCAAAGGCGTATCGTCGGGCAGAGTTGCAGTGTAGGTGAGGATATCACCGACATCTGCATCACTAAAGGTGTCAGCTGGGACGGTGAAGTTGAAGAGTATCTCTTCGGTGGCTTCTTGATCTTGAATTGCATTCGCTACCACTGGAACACTTAGTACTGAAGCGTAGGCTGCCATTACTTTTGGCTGAAACGCCAGAGTAGGAACAATTGCCTTCGTAGAAACTTCCAGTTCCCAGTCACCACCTAATGCAGTACTCCCCGTTAAGTTATCAGATGCCGCTACTACTGCACCTGTGAATTCACTCAGGCGCTGTACAAATGCTTTACCTTGCTCTGTTTGCCCAACTTCACAACCATACAATAGTAGTTGTGCATCTGCACTCAAAACATTTGCCCAGTCCATGAGTTGCCAAGCATAATGGTTGAGGGTTTCGTAGCTGAGTTGACTGTTCCCCAGGTAGACTTGCCCTGGTGCGCCGTGAGAAACAATGTGTAGGGTATTGATTTCCCGATGAGTTGCCAGCACTTGGCTAATTTGTTCAATGCCATTCTGGTCAGGGTCTAAGACTACAACAGAGGTATTCGGCAATACACCTGCTACTAGACATTGGTAGTTCTCAACCTGTGAGTCGATGAAAACTAAGTGAGTAGCAGGTATTGGCTCATACAAATCTTGAGTTGATTGGGTAGCGATCGCCATCGAGATGGTGTCTGACATAATTACTCTTATTAATTAATAGTTTTTTCGTTGCAGCCGTTGTGTGCTATATCCTGGAAATCACGTAGAAGCAGGATTTTTTTGGCATAGCCAAGGAGTCAATTATTAAACTGATATAAGAATCATATTTGATATCTGAACAAGATTTTAGATAAAATCCTGATAAAATCGGCTTTTCAGTCTCAGGATGTTTTCAAAAATTAAATCGGAATCCTAATATAAATATAAAAAGCTAATGGTAAACTTCAGTAAATATACTGCCTAAACTTTCGGCTCGATATTACCATACCATCAATAATAATAAATGACGCAAACAGAGAATCAGCTTTGAAAGTTGCAGTGTAATTAACTGTCTTTTGGTTATTCACCGTCAAAAAATGCCTGTAACACGCTGATGCACAGGTTTAGGACTGATGCAAAGGTTTTATTGGCGATCGCATTTATACATATATGAGTCCATGTAATCACCATGCAGAAAAGAACCTCACCCCTTAACCGGGATGAGGTTGTATTATTTTTCTAAGTAATTACTCGCCTTTGATCTAGGCAAGATTGACACTCAAATTTATTTGTACAATCATATCGTTGTAATCTTTATCACCACCATTGGCTAAATCTTCAAAACCAAAGGTGTTATTTCCCAACAGTCGAATGTGATCTAGCTTATCTGAGTTAGCACCCAAGAATGAGAAATAAACTTTCTTGTTGTCATTGCCATTGAGAATAGCATCGGGTTTACCATCCACAATAATAAATGGTGCAAACAAAGAGTTCGGCCCGAAAGCGCCAGTGTAATTTGCAGTGCCTTGGTTGTCCACTGCCAAGTCAATGCCTCCAACACGCCCACGCACAGCGGCTTCAGCGTAACCAGCCTGTCCAACAAGGATATCTGCTGTGCCATCACCATTAGTGTCAATACCACCATTCTCATCAGCTACCTGATAGAAGCCAACAAAGTTGTTGTAAGATGCTTCTCTGTTAACTGCAAACTCAGCTGATACTGATTGTGTCACACTTCGTAAATCAAGCAGTTCACCTTGATATTTACCTTGTAAACCAGTACCTAAAGATACTTCTTCTTCTGTTGTCTGAACCGTCACAACGAAATCCTGGAAGTTGAGAGAAAACCCTTCCTCTTGCGTGCTGTTACTTGTAGCAGAGGAAAAAACGACACTTGAGAAAGAAGTTTTTCCAGACAGTACAGCCTGAGTAGTACTGTTAGATACCAGATAGAATCTGAGTTTAGTACCAGACTCAAATTCTAAAATATTTTTCAAGTCGTCGTTCTTAAAACCCTTGGGTAGTTTAGCAATGGAGGATAAAATTACCTTTGAACGCTCTAGAGCGACTTTGGTATAGCCCTCTGAACCAGGGGCTATGCCGTTGATTTTACCTTCTTCATCGTCAACGGCAAATACACAGAGTTCATTCACCTCTTTAGCGTTGTTGTTTTTAATCTTAAGAGATAGCTTTCCTTTTTTACCCTTAACTTTACTGTTGACAATAAAGATATTCTGAGTAATATTGACAAGCTGGAAAATTGTTGTTGTCTGGGTATTTGTAGTAGATCCAAAGCTATCAATATTAACATCCAACTCTTTATCAAAAGAAAGTCCAGCAAGGTCAGTTGTGCGGACACGAACTTTATAACTAGATTTAGTCGCGTCAGATTTAATTTTTAAGCTATCTCCCTCAATGATGAATGCATTATTGTCAGTATCGCCAGCACCCGTTACTAAACTGTAAGTGTGTTTATCGTTTTGGTCTGAGTCAGTAGTGGTGAAAAGACCAATGATTTTGTTATCATCATCGTCGTTATCATCTCCATCACCACTACTATTATCGTCATCGTCATCGTCATCATCATTGTTGATAGCGCTAAATATCAAGTCTGTGGGCTTTTCGTTGAGATCCTTGACATTGATAACTAACTCTTTCTCAAAGGAGAGTCCACCAAGGTCTGTACTAGCTACCCGAATATTATAAGTTGATTTGCTTTCAAAGTTGGGAGAATTAATTATTTGTAGGCTATTGTCAACAATGCTGAATAGGGCGTTATCAGCATCGCCAGTACCCGCGATTAAACTATAGGTGTGCTGGTCATCAGTGTCTGGGTCAGTGGTGGTGAAAGTGCCAATTTCAGCACTTGCAACTACATTCTCATCAACACTAGTAGCACTCAACATCAAGTCTGTGGGGTCAAAATTGGAATTATTTAGTAGTAGCGACACATTGTTGTCAGTGGAGTTAGCAACAACC